>DATLZP010000393.1:0-4722 GCA_035573935.1 Actinomycetota bacterium | reverse complement strand
TCGGGTAGAGCTTCACAACACCAACCGCGCGCTCACGCTTCTGGCCGCCGATGCCGGGTGGCCCGACGGCACTCCTCGTCAACCGGGTGCGATGAAGGCGACCGCCGCCGCGGATCTCCTCGGGATCGATGCATACGAGGGTTGGTACCACGAGTGGCTGGCGGAAAACGGCGACCGGCGGCCGGATCTGGTGCTTCCTCTGGCGAACGATTTCAGCGTCCGTCATGCCATAGGCCAACGCGGGGAGAGCATCCTGGTGCACGCGACGACCTCCCCGAACTGGACGGCGGAACTCCATCGACACGTGGCGGGGAGGGACAACCACTGGACACTTCTCCTCGAGCTTGGCCCCAGGCGCACCCTCCGCGGGTCCAGACACCACTGCAAGGAGGCGTGCATCCAGGTACTCGACGCTTCGATCCGGAAGCAGCTCACCGCCGGAACGAGGTGGGCAGAGATCAGCGGGGTGGCTGACCATCGTCGACGGGCTCCGTGGCCAGACGGAACAGCAGGTCAGCCCTCGTCAACATCACGACCTAGTGGGTCTCCCGGAAACGTTTGACCCGGAAATCACACATCTGTAGCTGGAACGAGCGACGGCGGATCATGCCGCGGTGACTCACTCCAGGCCGTACCGGGAGGGACCCGCCCCGCCCGCGAGCGGCAGGCAGAACCGGACCAGGGTGCCACGCCCGGGCGCACTCTCGACCTCGCACGTCCCCCCGAAGAGCTCGGCGCGCTCCCGCATCGACACGAGACCGAGGTGCCCCTCGTGGTGGCCGGGGACGGAGCTGGGGTCGAACCCGGCGCCGTCGTCCCGGACCTCCCCGCGGAGCGTGGTTGCGTCCGATCCCAGGTTTATCGTCACCCGGGCGGCGGCTGCATGCTTCTGTGCGTTCCGGAGCGCCTCCTGAATGATCCGGTAGGCGGCGGAGGCGACCTCGGCGCTCGGCCGGACACGCAGCTCGCCCTCGACCCGCCATTCCCACCCGGCCTCGTCGGCCAGGCGGGCCAGGTGCTCGCGGACGGCATCCACGAGCCCGTCCCCGTCGAGCTCGGGAGGCCGCAGGCGGAACATCATCGACCGGAGGCCCCCGATGACGTCGGCGATCGCTCCCTCCAGGGCTCGCAGCCGCTCGCGTTGCGCCTCGTCCTCCGCGGACTCGGTGAGGGTGGCGAGGCGGATCCCCACGGCGGTGAGCCGCTGCACCGGGTCGTCGTGGAGGTCCTCGGCGATGCGGCGGCGCTCCTCCTCCTGGGCACGGACGAGACGGGAAAGCGCCGCCAGCCGCGCCTCGTTCACCCTCCGCAGGTCCGCGAGGGTCGCCTCGAGCTCCGCCGCGGCGCGCTTGCGCTCCGTCACGTCCCGGCTGATCGAAAGGCAGGCGATCACCTCCCCGCCCGCCGCGCGGAGCGGAGCGGCGTGGGTCTCCAGGGTGCGGCGGGTGCCCTTCAGGCCGACGATGTCGAACTCCAGCGTTCCCGAATCGCCGCGGAAGGCAGCCTCCGTGAGTGCCCGGAAGGCCCCCCGGTGCTCCTCGGCGACGATGGGGTAAATGCAGCTGCCGAGCACCTGCTCGGCAGCGTCCGCCTCGATCATGGCGAGGCCCGCCGGGTTCATCTGCAGGAGCGTGCCGTCGGGTCCCACGAGCTTCACGCACTCCGGCTCGGACTCGAAGATCGCGCGGAGCATCGCCTCCCTCTCGACGAGCTCGGCCTGGGCTCGCTTGTGCTCGGTGATGTCGAACAGGACGCCCTGCCAGAGGTGCGGCTGGCCGTCCGGCCCGGGGACCTGACGGGCGCGGTCCAGGACCCACACCACCCGGCCGTCCTTTGCGATCAGCCGGTACTCGGACTCGAAGGGCTCGCCGGTGAGGTCCACCGCCTCGGACTCGGCGACGGCACGCTCGGCGTCCTCGGGGTGGAGGATTCGGTACCAGAGCCCCGGGTCGGAGGTCCACTCCTCCGCGGGGTAGCCCAGGAGTTCCTCGACCTGGGGGCTCACGTACAGGTACGGCTGGCGCGTCCAATCCGATGGCGTCACGTAGGTGACGGCCGGGATCGTCTCCACGAGCGATCGCAGCCTCTCCTCTGCCTCGCGCAGGGCCTCCTCCGCCGCTTGCCGGTCGGTGATGTCACGCATCGACACGACGACGCCCTGGAGCTCGCCGTCTGCCCCGCGCAGGGGCGCGGCGCCCATCTCCCAGGCGATCCGCCCTCCCCCGGCCTCGCGTCGCGAGACCTCCACCCCGTGGACGGGCTCCCCGCTCGCCAGGACCTGTGTTACCCCCCCCCCCCGAGCGCGGGGGTCCCCAGCCCCAGGCGAGGGTCCTCGCAGAGCCACCCCACCGCCTGGGCGCGGGAGACCCCGAGGAGCCTCTCCGCGGCGGGGTTGAGGAAGACCAGACGGCCCTCCCGGTCGAACAGCAGCACCCCGTCGGCGAGACCCGAGAGGATCTCCCGGTGTTGGCGCTCCTCGGCCGCGAGCGCCGCCGCCGCCTCGCGCTGCTCCGTCACGTCCTCGACCATGCCGACCGCCAGGCGGGGCGAGCCGTCGGGGTTCCGCACGAGGGAGACGGTGAGCCGGCCGTGGACGATCCCCCCGTCCTTGCGGAGGTAGCGCTTGTCCAGCTGGTAGTGGGACCGCTCGCCGCGGACGAGCTCCTCGAAGAGCTCCCAGTCGGCCCGCACGTCGTCGGGGTGGGTGAACTCGGGGAACGTCATGGAGCGCAGCTCCGGCTCGGTGTAGCCGAGGATCTCCTGCAGCCGCCGGTTGGCCGCCACCGGACGCCCCTCGAGGTCGACGAGGGCCATGCCGATCCCCGCCTCCTCGAAGATCGCCCGGAAGACCTCCTCCCTCACGCGCAGGGAGTGGGCCAGCGCGGCGGACCCACCATCGCCGGCGGTGGGTGAGGGCAGGATCTGGGGATGGGGTCGAGTGTCGGGCACGGTTGCAAGACTCCGGGCGGTCGGAGTACCTCGTTCCAGGTATCGGCCCCACCGCGGCCCTCCTTGAGCCGGCGCGATGGGGCCGCTCCAATGCACCAAATTCATCAGCGGGGGGAGAAGGTGTCCGTGGCCACGTGAAGGTCCCCATCTGTGGCCACCGAAGGTCCCCACGCCCCCGAGCGGTGAGGTAGCGGAGGACCTCCTCCCGGGACGCGATGGTGTTGGTGCGACGCCACACCGCGCGACCCCGGGGAGGAGGTCGAGCTGAAGTCTGCGAGGGAGTGCGTGGACATCGCGAGCGCCTCCCTGGCCAGGGGGAGCTACCGGGCGGCCGCGGCGATCTGCGGCACGACCCAGGGGACGGCCCGCCGGGTGCTGGAGCGCCGGGCGAAGGGGGAAGGAGCCCGGCGCGCGTCGGAGGTGGCCTCGGAACACCGACCCCGTGGAGGGCCTGATCGCCCGCCGGGTCCGCGACACGAAGGGCAGGATCTCGGCCGAGCGGCTCCTCCCCGAGGCCCGGGCGGCCGGCTACGCCGGGTCGGCCCGCAACCTCCGCCGGGCCGTGGCCCGGGCCAAGGCCGAGTACCGGCGGAAGCGGCGGACCTACCGGCCCTGGGTGCCCTCGCCGGGGCAGCACCTGGTGATCGACTGGGGGGAGGAGGGGGGCCTCCCGATGTTCTGCGCCGTGCTCGCCTGGAGCCGCTACCGCTTCGTCCGCTTCGCCCCCGGCGGCGGGAAACCACCCTGCGCCTCCTGGCCGAGTGCCTCGAGGAGCTCGGCGGGGTCCCGGCGGTGGTCGGGGCCGACCGGATGGCCTGCCTGAAGGCGGGGGAGGTGGCGAACGCCCGGGTCCCCCATCCCGACCACGTCCGCTTCGCCACCCATGACGGGTTCCGGCCCGGCATCTCGCGAGGCCGCCGACCCCGGGTCCAAGGGCGTGGTGGAGCACCTGGTGGGCGACGCCGAGCGGGACCTCGTCGTCCCCGCCCGGGGCCCCGCCTCCCCGGCCGAGGGGAACGCCCGGGCCGGGGCGTGGTGCGCCGAGGTGAACGAAAGGGTGCACCCCGGGATTCAGGCGGTCCCGCCCGACGCCTGGAGGCCGAGCGGGCGGCGCCCCGGCCCCTGCCGTCCCTCCGCCCGCCGCTGCGGCGGGGCGTGGCGCGGAAGGTCGACCGGCTCTCCACGGTGAGGATCGGCTCGGCCCGCTCCTCGGTCCCCCACCGCCTGGTGGGGGAGCCGGTCGAGGTCGCGGTCGAGGACGGCGAGGTGGTGGTCTCCCACCGGGGGGAGAGGTGGCCCGCCACCGGCTAGTCGCCCCGGGGGAGTGCTCGGTCGCGGACGAGCACCACGGGGGCCCCGACCGGCGGCCGGCACCCCCCGGCTCGCCTCGGAGCTGCGGGGGATCGTCGAGCTCGAGGCCGCCTGGGGACGGGAGGAGCTCCTCCGGGCCCTGGAGCGGGCCACGGCCTTCCGCCGGTTCACCGCCGCCGACCTGCGGGCGATCCTCGCCGCCGGGGCGGGCGCCTCGCCGGGGGGTCCCGGCGGTCCCCGCGCGGCCCCTCTCCGCCTACGCCCTGGACGGTGGGCGGTAGCCGCCCCGGCCCTCGCCCCCGACCTCGAGCGGGCCCTGGGGCGGCTGAAGCTCGCCCGGATCCGGGCGGTGGCCCCCGAGGTGCTCCAGCGGGCCAAGGTCGGGCGGTGGACCCCGGAGGAGCTGCTCCGGACCCTCCTCGAGGAGGAGTGCGCCGCGCGGGACGAGGCCCGCCTCGGGAT
>DATLZP010000392.1:0-4050 GCA_035573935.1 Actinomycetota bacterium | reverse complement strand
GTCCGACACGCCCCGGACGGCGAGGGCCTCCAGCGCCCGTCGGCGTTCGGCGGCGTCCGCGGAGGAGAGGGAGGGCCCCGCGGGATCCGGGGGCGTCCCCGGCCGGCTGGGGACCTCGGCGCCGGGCTCCCCGGCGATCGGGGGCGCCGGGGTCGGGGCCGCCTGCCCGTCGGCCACCGCGGCGGGATCGACCAGGGCGAGCACCGCGTCGGCGGTGGGATCCGGCTCGACCGGGAGCGCCTCGGCCACCGGGAGCGCCTCGGCCACCGGCGTTCCCCCGGCCTCGGGCTCCGCCGCCTCCTCCTCCACCGGACCAGCCCAGGGCGTCTCCACGGGGGGCAGGGGGTCGCTCGACGTCCCCATCCCGCCGGCGATGCCCGGTTCGCCCGCGGGCTCCCCGGCGCCGCCCGGCTCCATCGCCTCGTCGCCTTCGGCCGTCCCGGACGCCGGCGGCTCGGCCTGGGGGGGCTCGGCGGCGTCGTCCCCCCCCAGCTGCCGGGCCCGTTCGGCCAGGGCCTTCAGGCTCCGGTACCAGTCCTGTTCGTAGGCCTCGACCTCGGACGCGCCGGATCGGTCGCCATCGTCGCGCGCCCCGACGGTCCCCACGCCGCCCTCGGTGGGCTCCCGGTCCGACACGAGCGCCCCCGTCAGCGCGCCCGGGCCTCGACGTCCAGCCCGGCCGGCGTCCGGGGCCCCATCCCCATCTGCACGGCCGCCATCGCCGCCTGGGTGCGGTTGGTGACCCCGAGCTTCCGGAAGATCGCCGCCAGGTGGGCCTTCACCGTCTTCTCCGACAGGTACAGGTGTTGCGCGATCTCGCGGTTGCTGCGTCCCTCGGCCAGGAGGGCCAGGATGTCCTGCTCCCGATGGGTGAGGGCGAAGTCGGGGCGCCGGCCACCGTCGCCGTTGCCGCCTCCCCCCTCGGTCTCCTCGAACAGGTTCTGGATCACCCGCGGGGACAGCACGTTCCCGCTCCCCGACAGCGCGACCCGGATGGCCTGTCCCAGGTCGTCGGGCGTGGCGTCCTTCAGCATGTATCCCGCCGCGCCCTCGGCCAGGGCCCGTCGGACGTACAGGGGGTTCTCGTAGGTGGAGAGCATGATGACCGGGACGGTGGGCCACTTCGCCCGGATGCCGCGGAGCAGCTCCAGGCCGTCGAGGTCCGGCATCCGGACGTCGACCAGCGCCACGTCGACCGGGTCCTCCTCCATCATCCGCAGCGCCTCCCGGGCCCCCTCGGCCTCGATGACCTCGGCGTCGGGGAAGCACTCCCGGACCACGTGGGCCATGCCGCGGCGCACGAGCGCGTGGTCGTCAACGATCAGGATCCTCACGGCTGTTCTCCTCGCTCTCGGACGGGTAGGCGGGCCACCACCCGTGTGCCGGCGCCGGGGGAGGACTCGAGCTCGAGCGTCCCGCCGGCCTCTTCGACCGTGCGTCGCATCAGCTGGACCCCGAAGCGGGGGCCGTCGAGGGCGACGTCCCGGGCGGGGCCCGGCCCGCGGTCGCGGATCTCGACGGACAGGGCGCCGTCCTCGACCGCGATCGCGACATCCACGTCGCGGGAGGACGCGTGCTTGGCGGCGTTCGAGAGGCCCTCCCGGAGGACGGCCAGGGCCGCGTCGACCACCGGACGGGGGAGCGCGGCGAGGTCGCCGTCGATCCGCAGGCGCGGCGACAGCTTCCAGCGCTCGACGATCGACCGGAGGGTGGCGGTGAACCGGTCGGCGTCCCCGGCGGAGGGCTCGGAGGAGAGCTCGAAGAGGATCGAGCGAAGCTCGCTCAGGGCGAGGCGCACCGCGTGCTCCACCTCGGCCACGGTCCGGGCCGCGCCCTCGGGGTCGGCCTCGATGCGCTCCGAGAGGCGGTGGAGCTCGAGCACGGCGCTGGTCACGGCCTGGGTCACGCCGTCGTGGATCTCGAACGCCCAACGGGTCCGCTCGACGTCGAGGCGGGCCCGGACCGCACGGTCCCGTAGCTCCTTCGCCACCCGGGCCACGCCCACCAGCGTGGCCAGCTGGGCCATGGCCGGTCCTTCCACCGAGGGCGCACCGTGCCAGCTGGCCAGCAGGAGCTCCGGCCCATCGGCCCCGGCGGCCACGGCCGCCCGGACGGCCCCGCCCGCCCCGAGCGCCACGCCGAGCTGCCGGGCCGCTCCCTCCTCCACGGGAGCGCCCGGGGGGAGGCCGGCCAGCTCGCTCCGGAGCTCCCTCGGGAGGGGCCGCCATCCCTGCCCGGGCGGGGCGGCCAGCACCTCGATCCCGACCTCCGTGGCTTGGACGTGGATCAGGCGCTCCGCTCCGAGGGCCAGGCGGACCTGCTCCAGCAGGACCTCGGTTCCGCCGGCCCCCCCGAGCGCGCCCCGGACGGCGGCGACCGCCCGTCGGAGCGGCTCCGCCGCTCCCTCCCCGCCCCGGGGGGCGGTCGGCTGCGTGGGGGCGGTTCCCTCCCCGGCGGGGGCGCCGAGGAGCTGCGGAGCGGCCTGGCGGAAGGCGGGCGCCGTGGAGGGCTCGGCGTCGGGCCCGGGAAGAGCGAAGGCCACGGCCCCGGGGAGCGGGAGCACGATCCAGCCGGGGGCCCGCCCGGCCAGCACGTCCTCGAGCCGAGGCGGGAGTGGGGGCCCGCCGGGACGGGCCCACCACGTGATCCTGCGGGGCTCGCCCTCCACGGCCACCCCCACGACGTCGAGGCCCAGCTGGAGCGCCAGGCGCCGGCAGGCCTCGAGGCTCGGTTCGGCAGCGGAGCGGGCACGGACCGCTCGACCGCTCACGGACACTCCGTCCCTCCGACTTTCGGTCTAGTGCTTCTTTCGGCCGGTTCCGGCCCCGCCTTAACGTGCGCGGAGCGTGTCCGTGCGGCGACGAGGGGGATCGCTCGGGGCCGAGCCCGCTCGGACGGGGCGGGACCGGGGTGCCGAGGCCGGACGGCCTACGGGGCCTCGGCGGCCGGGGGATGGGCGGCCGCCGGCCGCTCCGACCGCCCGTCGTCCACCGCGCGGGAGAGCAGCTGGGCGAGGTCGAGCACCTCGATCTCATCCCCCCGGTCCTTCGCCCCGTCGTCCAGCATCACGAGGCAGTAGGGACAGGCCACGCCGAGCGCCGAGGCCCGGGTGGAGGCCACCTCGTCCATCCGCTCCCGGTTGACCCGGCGGCCGATCGGCTCCTCCATCCACATCCGGGCCCCGCCGGCCCCGCAGCAGAAGCCGCGCTCCCGATGCCGGGGGAGCTCCACCCGCTCCAGCCCCGGGATCGCATCGAGCACCCGCCGGGGGTCGTCGTAGAGGCCGTTGTGGCGGCCCAGGTAGCAGGGGTCGTGGTAGGCGACGAGCGCCCGGACCTCCTCGGTGGGCCGCAGGCGTCCCTCCTCCACCAGGCGGGCCAGGAACGTCGAGTGGTGCACGACCTCGTACCGCCCCCCCTGGTCCGGGTACTCGTTCCGGAGCGTGTTGAAGCAGTGGGGGCAGTGCGTGAGCACCGTCCGGGCCCCCGACCCGTTCAGCGTCTCGACGTTGCGTTCCGCGAGCGTCTGGAACAGGTACTCGTTGCCCATCCGCCTGGCCGGGTCGCCGGTGCACAGCTCCCGCGGCCCCAGGATCGCGACGTCCACGCCGGCCCGCGTGAGCAGCGAGGCCACCGCCCGGGAGACCGCCTTGGCCCGGTCGTCGAAGGACCCGGCGCAGCCCACCCAGTACAGGACCTCCGGGGCCGGGTCGCCCTCCGCCAGGACCCGCACGTCCAGGCCCCGGGCCCAGTCGGCCCGCTGGTCCTGGGGCATGCCCCACGGGTTGCCCGCGCCCTCAAGGCCCCGGAGCATCTGGCCCAGCTCGGAGGGGAAGGCCGACTCACCCATCACCTGGAACCGCCGGAGGTCCACGATGTGGTCCACGTGCTCGATGTCCACCGGGCACTCGTGCATGCAGGCGCCGCACGTCGTGCAGCTCCAGATCACCTCGGGGTCCACGACCTCGGGCACGATCGGGGACGGCGCCGGCTCCTCGCCCCGCCGGCGGGCCTCCAGGATCCGGGGGCCCTCCTCGAAGAGGTGGTCCCG
>DATLZP010000391.1:0-3145 GCA_035573935.1 Actinomycetota bacterium | reverse complement strand
TGCGATCCGCTGCGCCAAGCTGGCCATGGACCGGGGGGTGGGAGGGCCGCTGATCGGCCCCTCCGCCTACTTCATGAAGTCCCCGCCGGTGCAGTTCTCCGACGAGGCCGCCCGGGAGATGGTCGAGGCCTTCATCATGGGCAACGGCGAGGCGAGGGACACCGACTGGACGGCGTTCTTCGACAGCCAGCGGGCGTAGGACCCGGAGCGGGCCCGGCTCCATCGGCGGTCTCCCGCCGCGGCGGGGACGGGGCGCGGTTCCCTACGATCGGTCCATGGAGGGGTCGTTCGAGCGGGCCCGGGAGGCGCTCCGGAGCCCCGATTTCCGCCGGCTGTTCCTGATCCGGCTGGCCAGCCAGTTCGGCGACGGGCTGTTCCAGGCCTCGCTCGTGGCCTCCGTGGTCTTCGCCCCCGAGCACCAGACCACCGCGGCGGGGTTCGCCAAGGCGACGGCGGTCGTCTCGCTCCCCTACTCGCTGATCGGGCCGTTCACCGGGGTCTTCATCGACCGGTGGCCCCGACGGCGGATCCTCGTGGTGGCGCCGCTGCTCCGCATCGCCGGGGCCGGGTTCGTCCTGCTGGACCCGGGCACGGCTCCGCTCCCCTTCTACGCCGGCGCCCTCTGGGTCCTGTCGGTGAACCGCTTCTTCCTGGCCACGGCCCAGGCCGTCGTGCCCCGCCTCGTCCCCACCGAGGACCTCCTGGTGGCCAACTCCCTGGCGGCGGTGGGGGGCACGGTGGCCCTGCTGGCCGGGGTCTTCGCCGGAGGGCTCGTGGCCGATCCCCTCGGCGCGGTCCCGGTGGTGGCGGCGTCCGCCCTGCTCTGGAGCCTGGCCTCGGGGATCGCGGCCGGGATCCGCTCCGACCTCGTCCCGCACGTGCTCCCCGGGGCCGCGCTCCGCCGGGACGTCGTCCGCGTGCTCCGGGAGCTCGGGGAGGGCCTGGGGCACCTGGTGCGCACGCCGCGGGCCCTGGGCCCGATCGCGTCCATCACGCTCGACCAGTTCGGCCAGGGCGTCGTGCTGGTGTTCTCGCTCTTCGTCTTCCGCGACCTGTTCCGGGAGGGGGTCGGTTCGTTCTCCTGGCTGATCGGGGCCGGCGCCGTGGGGGTGCTCCTGGGGATCGCCAGCGTGGGCAGGCTGGAGGACCGATTCCCCAAGGAGCGGATCGTCGCCGGGGCCTTCCTCCTGGGCGGCCTGTCGATCCTCGCCGTCTCGCTCCGCATCACGGCCCTCACCGTGCTCCTGGCGAGCTTCGTCGTGGGGCTCACGTTCGCCTGGAAGAAGGTCCCGGTGGACACGATGGTCCAGGAGGCGGTGCCGGACGCGTTCCGGGGACGGGTGTTCGCCGTCTACGACGTCGCGTACAACCTGGCCCGCCTGCTCGCGGCGGTCGCCGCCATCCCCCTGCTCCCCGGGCTTGGGGTGGGGGCCTCGGCCGCCCTGATCGGCCTGGGGTTCGTCCTGTGGTCCCCGGTGCTCCCGGCGTGGGTGGGCCGGGTCCCCGAGATCCTCATCCGCTTCCACGAGGGAGGACGGGCCGAGGAGTGGCCCCGGGCGGTGGTCTGGGGAGGCGTCGAGGAGGACGTGGAGGTGGAGCGGTCGTGGCTCGAGGAGCGGGACGGGCAGCGGCGCCGACGCTTCCGCCTGCGCCTGGCGGACGGGACCGTGATCGAGGTCTCCCGGGCCGAGCCGGACGGCGCGTGGCGGCTGGACGCGGAGCGGGCCTGACCGCCCTAGGATGCGGAGGGTGCGCGCCCTGGTGCTCCGGGAGCCCGGCAGGCCCCCCGAGGTCGAGGACCTCGGGATCGAGGACCCGCGCGGGGGCGAGGTCGCGGTCCGGGTGATGGCGAGCGGCGTGTGCCGCTCGGACCTCCACGTGGCCGACGGGGACTGGGCGTTCCCGGGGCCCGTCGTGCTGGGCCACGAGGGCGCCGGGGTCGTGGAGGCGGTGGGCCCGGGGGTGGCCGAGCCCGGGGTGGGCGACCCGGTGGCGCTGTCCTGGTACTGGCCCTGCCTGGCCTGCGCCGACTGCCAGCGCGGACGACCGTGGGCCTGCGCCCGGACCGGGGCCAACGACCACCTCCAGCCCGATGGGACCACCAGGCTCCGCGACGCGTCGGGCGGGCAGGTCCTCGCCTACCTCTCGGTGGGGACGCTCGCCGAGCGGGCGGTCGTCCCGGCCCAGGCCGCGATCCCCCTCCCGGCCGGCGTCCCCTGGGAGGTGGCGGCGCTGATCGACTGCTGCGTCACGACCGGCGTGGGGGCCGTCCTGCACGCCGCCGGCGTCGCGCCGGGGGAGCCCGTGGTGGTGTTCGGGCTGGGCGGGGTGGGGCTCTCGGTGGTGATGGGCGCGGTCCTGGCCGGGGCCCATCCCCTCGTGGCCGTGGACCGGGTCCGGGCCAAGCTGGACCTGGCGTTGGAGCTCGGGGCCACGGCCGCCGTGGAGGCGGGGGACGACGCCGAGACGCTGGCCCGGGTCCGGGAGGCCACGGGCGGAGGAGCGGCGTACGCGTTCGAGGCCGCCGGCCTGCCCCGCACCGCCGAGCTCGCCATCCAGGCGGTCCGGATGGGCGGGACGGCCGTGCTCGTGGGGCTCCCCGCCCAGGGGGAGCGCGCCTCCTTCGACGTGGAGCGGACCGTCGAGGGGAGCGTGTCGATCGTGGGGGCGAACTACGGACGCTCCGTCCCGGCCGTGGACTTCCCCCGCCTGGCCCGCCTGTACCTCGCCGGGCGCCTGCCGATCGACCGCCTGGTCGAGGAACGGATCGGGCTGGACGCCGCTCCCCGGGCCCTGGAGGCCCTCCGGACGGGCCAGGGGATCCGCCGGGTCGTGGTGTTCGAGCCGGGGAACCCGAGGGCCCCGGGCACGGTCGTACGGTCGTGACGGGGCGCGCGCCCCACGCCGGCACGTCCGGCCCGGGCCGGTGGCCCGGCGCCGCTGGTCGAGCCGTGGCCCTGGGGACCGTCCTCATCCTCCTGGCCGCCTGCGGGGACCCGGCCCTGGGCGGGGCCGGCGGGGCCATCCCCTCCCCGAACCCGCCCGCAGCCGTGGAGCCGAGCCCCCAGGCGGGCTCGGGCGTCCAGGGCTCCCCCCGGGACCGGGGCCGGCCGTTCCCCGGGCCCACCCGCCCCTGGACGATCTC
>DATLZP010000390.1:0-3489 GCA_035573935.1 Actinomycetota bacterium | reverse complement strand
CACGTGGAGGGCGACCTCGCCACCGTGGCCTCGGCCCGGTACGTGGCGTCGGGGAGCCGGCCCTCCACCAGGAGCGTGGCGAGCGTCTCGTCGGCCACGTACGCCGGGTGCCGGCGGAGCGCCTCGGCCACCTCGCCCCGGGCCTCGATGGCCAGCGCGATCCGGTCGGACACGTCGAGCCCGGCCGCCTTCCGGGCGTCCTGGACGGCCCGGACCAGCTCCCGGGCCAGGCCCTCGAGGCGGAGCTCGGGCGTCACCTCGAGGTCCAGGGCCACGGTGGTCCCGCCCTCGGCGGCCACGCCCCAGCCCGTCCGCACCTCCTGGACCAGGTCCACGTCCTGGGGGCCGAGCGCCACCTCGCCGCCCGGGGTGGCCACCGCCACGGTCTCCCCCCGGGCCAGGGCCCCGGCGATCGACCCGTCGTCCTCGGCCAGGGCCCGGGCCACGTCCTGGACGGACCGCCCCAGCTTGGGACCGAGGGCCCGGTAGTTGGGCCTGGCCCGCCACCGCCCCAGCTCCTCCGCCCGCTCGGCGAAGACCACGCGCTTCACGTTGAGCTCCTCGGCCACCAGCCCGAGGAGCGGCTCCAGCCCTCCTCGGTCGCCGGTGTGGTGGACGACGGCCTCGGTGAGCGGCTGGCGGACCTTGGTCCGGGTCTCGGTCCGGACCCGGCGGCCGAGCTCCACGATCCGCCGGGCGGCGGCCATCGCCTCGTCGAGCCCCTCGTCCCGGAACGCCGCGAACCGGTCGGGGCTCGGGTAGTCGGCCAGGTGCACGGAGTCCCACCCCGGGTGGAGCGGGGCGCCCAGGTTCCCCCACAGCTCCTCGGCGACGAACGGCGTGAACGGCGCGAGCAGCGTGGCCACGGTGACCAGGCAGGTGTGGAGGGTCTGGAAGGCGGCCAGGGCATCCGGCCCGCCCTCACCCCCGGGGTCCCAGAACCGGCGGCGGGCCCGTCGGACGTACCAGTTCGACAGGTCGTCCACGAACGCCTCGATCCGCCGCCCGGCCCCGGCCGCGTCGTAGCGCTCCAGCGCCTCCCGGGCCTCGGCCACGGTGGCGGCCAGCCGGGAGAGCGCCCACCGATCGAGCGCCGGGCGTTCGGCCGCGGGGACGGGGGGCGCGGCGGGGTCGAACCGGCCGGCGTTCGCGTAGGTGACGAAGAACGCGTAGACGTTCCACAGCGTGAGCAGGAAGCGCCGGACGACGTCGTCGATCGCCTCCAGCGACACGCGGCGGGAGGCCCAGGGGGACCCGCTGGTGAGCAGGAACCACCGGAGCGCATCCGCGCCCTGGCGGTCCAGGACCTCCCAGGGATCGATCACGTTCCCCAGGCTCTTCGACATCTTCCGGCCGTCCTTGTCCACGATGTGGCCCAGGCAGACCACGTTGCGGTAGGCGGTGGCGTCGAACAGGAGGACGGCCTCCGCCATGAGCGAGTAGAACCAGCCCCGGGTCTGGTCCACGGCCTCGGAGATGAAGTCGGCCGGGAAGCGCTGCTCGAACTCCCGGACGCCCCGCCCGAGCTCCGGGTGGTAGCCCCACTGGGCGTAGGGCATCGCGCCGGAGTCGTACCACGTGTCGATCACCTCCGGCACCCGGCGGGCCTGGCGGCCGCAGGAGGGGCAGCGGATCGCCACCTCGTCGATCGCCGGCTTGTGGGGGTCGATCCCGGTGACGTCGCGCCCGGCGAGCTCGGACAGCTCGGCCAGCGAGCCGACCACGGTGTCGTGGCCGTCGGGGCATCGCCAGATCGGCAGGGGCGTCCCCCAGTACCGCTCCCGGGAGAGGGCCCAGTCGACGTTGTTGGCCAGCCAGTCGCCGTAGCGGCCGTGCTTGATGTGGTCGGGGTACCAGTGGACGTCCTCGTTCACCTCGAGGAGGCGCTCCTTCCGCGCGGTGGTGCGCACGTACCAGGACGTGCGGGCCAGGTACAGCAGCGGCGTGTCGCACCGCCAGCACAGGGGGTATGTGTGCTCGTAGGTCTCGGCGCGCAGCAGGAGCCCCCGGGCCCGGAGGTCCTCCGTGATGTCCGGGTCGGTCTCCTTCACCGGGCGGCCCCGGATGAACGCGACGGGCGCCTCCTCCGTGAACCGGCCGGCGTCGTCCACCGGGCGGTACGTCGGCCACCCCTCGCGCCGTCCGAGCTCGAGGTCCTCGGCGCCGAAGCCGGGGGCGATGTGGACGATGCCCGTCCCCTCCTCCATCGAGACGAAGTCGGCGGGCACGACCCGGTGGGTGCCGCCGTCCACGTTCTCGTACGGGGGCCGGTAGCGGGCCCCGACCAGCCGGGCGCCGGGGAACGTCTCGGCCACCGCCGCCCCCTCCCCCAGCACCGGCGGGACCAGGACCTGGGCCACGATCAGGTCGCCGCCCTCCGCCCGGACCCGGGCGTAGGGGCGCTCGGGGTCCACGGCCAGGCCGAGGTTCGAGGGGAGCGTCCAGGGCGTCGTGGTCCAGGCGAGGAGCGACGCGCCGACGAGCGACGGATCGGGGGCCTCGACGATCGGGAACCGCACGTACACGCTGGGGTCCACCACGGTCGTGTACCCCAGCGCGACCTCGTGGTCGGAGAGGGCGGTGCCGCATCGGGGGCAGTAGGCCACGGACTTGTCGGCCTGGAACAGGAGCCCCCGCCGGTGCAGCTCCTTGAGCGACCACCAGACGCTCTCCACGTACTCCGTGGACATCGTCCAGTAGGCCTGGGATAGGTCGATCCAGAACCCGATCCGCTCCGTGAGGCGCTCCCAGTCCTCCACGTACCGGGTGACCGAGGCCCGGCAGCGCCGGTTGAACTCCGCGACGCCGAAGGCCTCGATGTCGCGCTTCGTCCGCGTGCCGATCTCCTTCTCCACCTCGAGCTCGACCGGCAGGCCGTGGCAGTCCCAGCCGGCCTTCCGCTCCACCAGGTGGCCGGTCATCGTCTTGAACCGGGGGAACACGTCCTTGAACGTCCGGGCCTCGACGTGGTGCAGGCCGGGCTTGCCGTTCGCCGTGGGCGGCCCCTCGTAGAAGACCCAAGGGGGCGCGTCGCGGCGGAGCTCCAGGCTCCGCTCGAAGACCCGGTCGCGCTTCCACCGCTCGAGCACGCGCCGCTCGAGCTCCGGGAAGCTCGGCCTGGGGTCCACCGGCTCGAACCGGGCCACGTCCCTCCTCCTCGAGACGGGAAGGCCCCGCCCCCGGCAGGACGGGGCGAGGCTCGGCGCCCGGCCGCCGGGCCGGCCCTCGCCCGGATGGCCCGGTCGGCCCGAGGTGGCTCGAGCGATCTGCGCGCCGGGCCGGCCGTCGGGCCCTGCGGACCCGGCTCGGGGGGCACCCTCCCTCGCTCCGGCCGTCGCCGGGGAGATGGTACACGACGAGGTCGCCGCACCCGGTCGGAGCCCCATCCGTTGCCCGGGGGGGGAACGGATGGGTCCGGGGATCCGAGGGGCTGGCCCGGCGGACCGGGGCGGGGAGGGGGCCGTCCGCCCGGAGCCCGTGGGTGGCGCC
>DATLZP010000389.1:0-4823 GCA_035573935.1 Actinomycetota bacterium | reverse complement strand
CCCTCACCCTCACCCTGGCCCTCTCGGACGGCGGGGCGGCGGAGGTGACGGTGGCCGGGCGCGAGCTGGGCATCCCGGGACGCATCGGCCGGCCCTGGCGGGAGACGTTCACCTACGAGCCGGGCGACGCCACGTCCGGGCCCGGCGACGCGTCGCCCTCGCCCTGATGCGGGCGGAGGTCCTGGGGATCGGCACGGAGCTCCTCCTGGGGCAGATCGTGAACGCCAACGCGGCCTGGATCTCCGAGCGCCTGGCGGCGATCGGCGTGGACGTGCTCCACCACCAGGCGGTGGGGGACAACCTGGAGCGGATCGCGGAGGCCTTCCGCCTGGCGATGTCCCGGGCCGACGTGGTGATCTCCACGGGCGGGCTGGGCCCGACCCAGGACGACATCACGCGGGACGGGCTGGCCCTGGCCCTGGGCGTGGAGCTGGAGCGGCGTCCGGAGATCGAGGACCTCCTGCGGCGGAGGTTCGCCGCGCTGGGGCGGGAGATGCCGGCGTCGAACCTCCTCCAGGCCCTGGTCCCGGCGGGGGCCCGGCCCATCCTGCCGGAGCGGGGGACGGCGCCGGGGCTCGTCGCCGTCCACGGGGGCGTCCGGGTGTACGCGCTCCCCGGGGTGCCGGCCGAGATGCGGGAGATGATGGAGGGGACCGTCCTCCCGGAGCTGGCCGCCCTCTCCGGGGCGGCCATCGTCTCCCGGGTCCTCCGCTGCACCGGGATCGCCGAGTCGAAGGTGGCGGAGATCCTGGACGACCTGTTCCACGGGCGGACCAACCCGACCGTCGCGTTCCTGGCCGCGGCGGGGGAGGTGAAGGTCCGGCTCACGGCGAAGGCGGTGAGCGCGGACGAGGCGGAGCGGCTGCTCGATCCCCTCGCCGCGGAGGTGGCGAGGAGGCTGGGGGACCACGTGTTCACGACGGCCGACGAGGCGCTCGAGGAGGTCGTGGTGCGGCTCCTGCGGCGCGAGGGCCGGATCCTGGCCACGGCGGAATCGCTGACCGGGGGCGGGGTGGCCGCCCGGCTGACGAGCGTCCCCGGCGCCTCCGAGGCGTTCGTCGGGTCCGCGGTGTGCTACACGGCCCGGGCCAAGCGGGAGGTGCTCGGGGTGGCGGCGTCCACGATCGAGGCCCAGGGCGTCGTGAGCGGCCCGTGCGCGCTGGAGATGGCGGCCGGGGCTCGGCGGCTGTTCGGGGCGGACCTGGCGGTGGGGCTCACCGGCGCGGCCGGGCCCGAGGCGCACGACGGGGACGCCCCCGGCACCGTGTGGGTGGCCCTGGACGCCGAGGGGGTGTCCCACGCCCGCGGGTTCCGGGCCCCCGGGGACCGCGACCAGGTCCGGCGGTGGGCCGAGCAGGCCGGGCTGGACCTGGTCCGCCGGCACCTCGAGGGCCGGGCGCTCCCCGGCGGGGAGCCCCCGCCGGCCTGACGTGGCCCGGGACCGCGCATCCAGGGAGGAGGCCCGGCCCCTCCGGCTCTTCGTGGCGGTGGACGTCCCGGAGCCGGTCCGGGAGCTCGTGGCCGGCGCGTTCGCGCCGTGGCGGGAGGCGTTCCCCCGGGCCCGGTGGGTCCCGGAGGGGAACTGGCACGTCACGCTGAAGTTCCTGGGCCGGACCTGGCCCCGGCTCCTGGGCTGGGTGGAGGAGCGGATCGAGGAGGTGGCCGGGGCGCACCGGCCGTTCCGCCTGCGGGTGGAGGGGATCGGGGCATTCCCCTCACCCAGGAGGGCCCGCGTGCTCTGGGCCGGCCTCCACGACCCGGAGGGGAGCCTGGCGGCGCTGGCCCGGGCGCTCGACGAGGCGCTCCGGGCCGAGTTCCCCCCCGAGCGACGGGCCTTCACCGCCCACCTCACCGTGGCCCGTTCCGACCCACCCATCGCCCTCCCCGCGGCCTTCGCCCAGGGGGAGGTCCGGAGCGAGCCGTTCCGCGTCTCCGCCCTGGTGCTGTACCGGAGCCACCTCCAGCGCCCCGCCCCTCGCTACGAGCCGCTCCGGTCGTTCCCGCTCTCCGGTCGTTGACCTCGAACACGCGTTCGGATAGGGTCGGACTTGCACGCCTGGAACTACAGTGGTGTCATCGATGTCGGTCCCCGGCGGTAGCGTCCGCCCGGACATGGGGAGGAGCTGGCGCGCCCGGCGGGCGCGTGACGAGGGACGGAGGAGGCGCGTTCATGGACCGGGAGAAGATGCTGGACGTCACGCTCACCCAGATCGAGAAGCAGTACGGGAAGGGCGCGGTGATGCGCCTGGGGGAGCACCCGGCGGGGCAGGGCGTCTCGGTCGTCCCCACGGGATCGCTCGCGCTCGACCTGGCGCTCGGGGTGGGCGGGATCCCCCGGGGACGGATCGTGGAGGTGTTCGGGCCGGAGGGCTCGGGCAAGACCACGGTCTGCCTCCACATCATCGCCGAGGCCCAGAAGCGCGGGGGGATCGCGGCGTTCATCGACGCGGAGCACGCGCTCGATCCGACCTACGCGCGCGCCCTGGGCGTGAACATCGACGAGCTGCTCGTCTCGCAGCCCGACTCCGGCGAGCAGGCCCTGGAGATCGCCGACCTCCTGGTCCGCTCCGGCGCCCTGGACCTCGTCGTGGTGGACTCGGTGGCCGCGCTCGTCCCCCGGGCCGAGATCGAGGGGGAGATGGGGGACTCGCACGTCGGCCTCCAGGCCCGGCTGATGTCGCAGGCGATGCGGAAGCTGGCCGGCTCCCTCTCCCGGTTCGAGACCACCGCGATCTTCATCAACCAGCTGCGGGAGAAGATCGGGGTGATGTTCGGCAACCCCGAGACCACCCCCGGGGGGCGGGCGCTCAAGTTCTACTCCTCGGTCCGCCTCGACGTCCGGAAGGTGGAGAACCTGAAGGACGGGACCGAGGTGATCGGCTCGCGGGTCCGGGTGAAGGTGGTGAAGAACAAGGTGGCGCCCCCCTTCCGGCAGTGCGAGTTCGACATCATCTACGGCAAGGGCATCTCGAGGGAGGGCTCGCTCCTCGATGTGGGGGTGGACCTCGAGATCGTGAAGAAGAGCGGCGCGTGGTTCACCTACGAGGGCGAGCAGCTCGGCCAGGGCCGGGAGAACGCCCGCCAGTTCCTGGCCGAGCACCCCGAGGTGGCGGCCGAGATCGAGCGGCGGGTCCGCGAGGCGGTGGGCCTGGCCGCCTTCGGCTCGGAGGACGACCTGCCGGTGGTGGTGGACGGCGAGGGCGCGGGCAAGCGGGCCGCCCAGCCGGCCCCGACCACGTAGCCCGTGGCCCGCGCCGCCCGGCCCACCGAACAGGGGCCGACCCCGGGCTCGTGCCACGACCGGGCCCTCCGCCTCCTCGCCGTGAGGCCGCGGACGCGCCGGGAGCTCGGGGGCCGGCTCCGACGGGCCGGCTTCGACCCGACGGAGGTGGAGGAGGAGCTGGATCGCCTGGCCACCGTGGGCCTCCTCGACGACGGCCGCTTCGCCGCCGGGTTCGCCGAGGCCGTCGCGGCCCGCCGCCTGGCGTCCTCCCGCTCCGTCCGGCGGGAGCTCGTGGCGAGGGGGGTGGATCCAAAGACGGCGGCCCGGGCCGCGGCCCCGTACGAGGGGTGGGACGAGGAGCGGGCCCTGGCGTTGGCCCGGGCCCGTGCTGCCCGGCTGGGCGGCCTGGAGCCGGAGGCGGCGTTCCGGCGGCTCGTCTCGCTCCTCTCGCGCCGGGGCTACGAGCCTGGCACGGCCGTCCGGGCGGCGCGGGTGGCGCTGGGCCTGGACCCCGAGCCGGAGGCCTGAGCCGACCCGCCTCGGGGTCCGAGGCGCCCGGCCGGAGCGGCCGTCCCAGGCCCGAGCCTTGCGGCCCCGCCCGGCAGGCCGTAGCATCGTCGCAGACCGAAACCTGATACCGAGGAAGCCTTGGCCTACCGGGCAACCTGAACAGGGACGACGTGCCGTGACCGATCGACGGATCCACCGGAAGAGCAGGGAACCCAGCGCCGGGAGGGGCGCGCCGGCGAACGCCAGGTACCGCGCACCCTGATCCCGTTCCTCCAGCACGGACGTGCCGGGCAGGTGGCCCCGGGGGCCACGGCCGGGTGCGTTGCATGCGGAGGCAACGATGAACGAGACGGGCGTCCTGCTCGTGGCGGCCATCCTGGGCGGCGTCGGGATCGGCTACCTGATCCGGAAGATGATCGGCACCACCCGGGTCCAGAGCGCCGAGGCCCGGGCCCAGAAGCTCCTCCTGGACGCGGAGCGGGAGGCGGAGAGCGTGGTCCGCCAGTCGCTCCGGGAGGTGAAGGAGGAGATCGCGGCGATGCGCCGCGAGGCCGAGGCCGACATCCGGGGCCGCCGCGAGGAGCTGAAGCGGGGCGAGGAGCGCCTGGCCCAGCGGGAACAGACGCTGGACCGGAAGCTGGCGGAGGTCGAGGAGCGGACCAGGGAGCTCGACGACCGGGACCGCACGCTCCGGAAGGTCCGCGAGGAGCTGGAGAAGGCCGCGGAGCAGCACCGGCACCAGCTGGAGCGGCTGGCCGGGATGACGGCCCAGGAGGCCCGCGAGGCGCTGATGGGCGAGGTCATCGACGAGGCCAAGCGCCGGGCGATGGCCACGGTCCGGGAGATCGAGCAGCGGGCCCGGGAGGAGGGCGAGGAACGGGCCCGCAAGATCCTCACGATCGCCATCCAGCGCGTGGCCTCCGAGCAGACGTCGGAGTCCACGGTGTCCGTGTTCGCGCTCCCCTCCGAGGACATGAAGGGCCGGATCATCGGCCGGGAGGGCCGGAACATCCGGGCCTTCGAGGCGGTCACCGGCGTGAACCTGATCATCGACGACACGCCGGAGTCCGTCGTGCTCTCCTCGTTCGAC
>DATLZP010000388.1:0-6840 GCA_035573935.1 Actinomycetota bacterium | reverse complement strand
GCCATGCTGAAGCTCGGCGCCCGGGACCGGGCCCAGCTCGTCGTGTTCGCCTACGAGTCGGGGCTGGTCCGGCCGGGCTGGATGGGCTGACCGCCCCCGGCGCGGTAGGCGGGTCCCCTCCGGCTGCGTCCCGGGACGTATCCCCGAACGGTCCGGCCGGCCGACGACGCGCCCCCCTCCCGGGCCGACCATGGAGCGGACGGCGACGTGCGAACGCCGAGGAGGTGACCGGAGATGGTGTGGTGGCACGGCCCCGGCTGGGGCGGCGGCCCCTGGATCGGCCTCGTGTGGCTGCTGTTCTGGGCGCTGCTCGTGATCGGCGCGATCTCCCTGTTCCGTCGCCGGACGCCGGGGCGGGATGCGCTCGGCTCGGGGGCGGCGGTGCTCGCCGAGCGGTACGCCCGGGGGGAGATCGACGAACACGAGTACCGGCGTCGCCTGCGCGTGCTCCGCGATCGGAACGCCTGACGGCGGCCCTCGACCGACGGGGGGAGCGGGCCCGAGCCCGCACCCCCGTCACGGGCCGGGGCCCCCCGGCCGCGTCCCCCGCCGGGCCCTCCGACCGCCCCCCTCCTCCCGGGCGTAGGTGGCCAGCCCCCGGACGATGACCTCCATGCCCAGCCGGTACCGCTCGTCCGGCCCCCCGGCGAAGAGGTCGTCGATCGTCTCGCGGATGTTGGGGAACCGATCGGGGGGGAGCGACTCGAAGTACGAGCGGAGCATCCCGACGATCCGCTCGGGCGGGAGGGTCTCCCCCGTGGGCGCGCGCAGCTCCATCGCCTCCTCCATGGCGAACGCGCCCACGTAGAGGCCGAGGAGGTCGCCGGCGAAGGCCGCGATCCGGTCCGGGATGCCGGCCGCCCGGAGCAGCCCGAGCAGCCACTCCGTCCACCGGACCATGTTCGGACCGACCGGGATCCGCCCCAGGGTGAGCGCCCCCACCCCCGGGTGCCGCCGCAGGACCTCCCGGGCCCGTAGCCCCCACTCGATCAGCTGCTCCTCCCAGCGCGACGGGTCGGGGGGCGGGGGCTCGAGTTCGCTCATCACCCGGTCCACGAGGAGCTCGATCAGCTGCTCCTTGTCCTGGACGTGCCAGTAGAGGGAGGCGGCCCCCGTCCCGAGCTCCCGGGCCACCCGGCGCATGCTCAACCCCTGCGGCCCCTCCCGCTCGAGCACCCGGAGGGCGGCCTCGACGATCGCCTCCCGGCTGAGGGCCCGGGCCCTCCCCTCCCGCTCCGGCGGCAGCCAGGGGGGAGGGGGGACCTCCCGCGCATCCATGCCCGCCACGACCGCTCATCGTAGCCGTTCTCGAACGTAGTTCCAGGCCTCGAACAGCGTTTGACAAGCCGGGCGAACCCGTGGTAGAACATCGTTCGATGACTCGAATGGTGTTCGGGAACGAGGGGGAGGAAGGGACGATGACGCCGACCATCGAGGCCAGGGGCCTCACGAAGCGGTTCGGACGGACGAGGGCGCTCGACGGCCTCGATCTCGTGGCCGAGCCGGGCCAGGTCGTGGCCGTCCTGGGCCCGAACGGCGCGGGCAAGACCACGTTCGTCCGGACCGTGGCCACGCTGATCCGGCCCGACGGGGGCGAGCTGCGGGTGGCCGGCCGCGACGTGCGCCGGGAGCCGGCGGCGGTGCGCCGCTCGATCGGCCTGGCCGGGCAGTCCGCGGCCGTGGAGCCGGCCATGACGGGCCGGGAGAACCTCCAGATGGTGGCCCGCCTGTTCGGCCTGGACCGTTGGGCGGCCAGGGCCGCGTCCGGGGAGGTCCTCGAGCGGCTCGGCCTGTCCGAGGCCGCGGACCGGCTGGTGCGGACCTACTCGGGTGGGATGCGACGGAAGCTCGACCTCGGGGCGAGCCTGGTCGGGCGACCCCGCCTCCTGCTGCTCGACGAGCCGACGACGGGCCTGGACCCCCGGAGCCGGATCGAGCTGTGGGAGACGATCCACGGCCTGGTCGGGGAGGGCACCGACGTCCTGCTCACCACGCAGTACCTAGACGAGGCCGACCACCTGGCCAGCCGGATCGCGATCGTCGACCGGGGACGGGTGGTGGCCTCCGGCACGCCGGAGGAGCTCAAGCGACGGGTGGGGCGGAACGTGATCGAGGTCCGGGTGCGGCACCGGGAGGACCTGTCCCGAGCCGCGGAGGCCCTCCGGGGACTCGACGACGGAGCCGTCCGGGTCGAGGAGGCCACCCGCCGCGTCCGGGTGGCCACGGGCGCCGGGCCGGAGCAGCTCCGGTCGGCGCTCGGCGCGCTGGGTGCGGCGGGGGTGGAGACGGACGACGTCTCGCTCCGGTCCCCCACGCTGGACGAGGTGTTCCTGGCCCTGACGGGCGGGGGGCCCGTCGGCCCCGCGGGCCGAGCGGCCTGAGGAGAGAGGAGGAACGACGATGGCGACGATGGCGATGAGGGCCCACGGGGCGGAGCGATCGGCGGGGTTCGCCCGCAGCACGCTCGCGATCGCCGGCCGCACCGTGCGGAAGTTCTTCCGCACCCCCCAGCTCGTGCTGGTGGGGACGATCCAGGGAGCGATGTTCCTGTTGATCTTCCGCTACGTCTTCGGCGGAGCGATCGGCGTGGGGGGCCTCCCCTACGTCGACTTCCTGGTGCCGGGCTACGTGACCACCGGGGTGCTGTTCGTCGCGATGGGGACGGCCACGGGCGTGGCCGAGGACCTCGAGCAGGGGCTCGTGGACCGGCTCCGGTCGCTCCCCATCCCTGGGGCGGCGGTCCTGGCGGGCCGGGCCCTGGCCGACGCCGGGCTGCTCGTGTGGAGCCTGGCCGTGACGATCGCGATCGGGTTCGCGGTGGGGTTCCGGACCCACGGCCCGATGATCGACGCGCTCGCGGCCGGGGGGCTCCTCGTCGTGTTCGGGTTCGCGTTCGAGTGGGCGTTCATCACGCTGGGGATGGTGGCGGGGAGCCCCCAGGCGGCGCAGGGCCTGGCCCTCATGGTCTTCCCGCTCACGTTCGTGTCGAGCGCCTACGTGCCGGTCGGGTCGATGCCCGGCTGGCTGCAGGTCGTGGCCGAGCACCAGCCCCTCACGGTGATGGTCGACGCCGTCCGGGCCCTGGCCCTCGGCCCGGCCGCGGCGGCCGTCCTCGACCACGGCGCCGCCTGGTACGTCGGCCGGTCGCTGGCCTGGGCGGCCGGGATCGTGGCCGTGTTCGCCCCCCTGGCGGTGGCCCGCTTCCGACGGGGCTGATCGGCGGCCGGGCGTCGATGCCCGGCCGCGGCCCCCCGGGCCTGGGGCGTTGCGGCCCCGGCGGGGCGGGCGGATACTCGGTCGGTGACCCCGCACGCCCCACGGGCTCGCCGCGGGCGCGTCCTCCTCGCCCTCCTCCCCCTGCTCCTGGTTGGCGCGCCGGCCGCGGCCCTGGCCCAGGGGGAGCTCCTGGGCGGGAAGTTCCGGACCGGCGAGGAGGTGTCGATCCCGGCGGGCGAGACGGTCCAGGGCGACCTGTACGCGTCGGCCGGGACGGTCCGGATCGACGGGGTCGTCGACGGCGACCTGGTGGCGGCCGGGGGCGACGTGGACGTGAACGGCGAGGTCCGGGGGGACGTCCTGGCCGGCGCGGGATCGGTGGACGTATCGGGGCGGGTGGAGGGGGACGTCCGGGCGGGCGCCGGGCAGGTGACCGTGGAGGGGTCCGTCGGCGAGGACCTCCTGGTCGGTGCCGGGCAGGTCTCGATCGCCTCGGGCGGCGTGGTCGGCGAGGACCTCGTGTTCGGGGCGGGGCGCGTCGCCCTCGACGGCCGGGTGGAGGGCGACGTGCTCGGCCGGACCGGGCGGTACGCGCGCCGCGGCACGGTGGGGGGGACCGAGGACGTGACGATCGTCCGCCGGGGCGAGGAGGCTCCCCCCACCGCCGCGGACCGCGTGGTCGGCGCCCTCCGTCGGTTCGTCGGCCTCGTCGTGGTGGGCGCGCTCCTCCTCTGGCTCCTCCCCTGGTCGGTGGAGGGAGCGGCGGGCCAGGTCCGGCGGCGCCCCCTCGCCAGCCTGGGCGCCGGCGCGCTGGGCGTGGTGGGCGCGGTCGTCGCGGTCCTCGCCATCGTCGTGGTGTCCGTCCTGGTGGGGATCCTCCTCGGCCTGGTGAGCCTGGGGAACCTCGTGGGGCTCACCGTGTTCACGGCGGTCGTCGCCGTCGCCGTGCTCGTCCTCTCGCTCGTCCTGGCGCTGGGATACGCGGGGCAGGTGGCCGTGGGGATGGCCGTCGCCGGCCTGGCCGTGGCCCCCGATGCGTCGGCCCGCCGGTGGGGGGCGCTGGTCCTCGGCGCGCTCCTGGTCGCCGTGTTCACCTCGCTGCCGGCCGTCGGCGGCTGGGTGGCCCTCGTCGCCGCGGTCCTCGGCCTGGGGGCGATCCTCCTCGCGGGGAGGGCCCGCCGCCGCGGCGCCACGGCGGGGGTGGGCGGGTAGCGAGCGCCTCCCCGGCGGCGCTACCCGGGATCGGGCTCCGGCATCCAGCGGTACCCGAGGCCGGGCTCGGTGACGATGAAGCGGGGGTCGGCGGGGTCGTCGCGGAGCTTCTGCCGGAGCTGGCGGACGAACGCCCGGAGGTACTCGCTCTCGGTCCCGTAGCCCGGCCCCCACACCTTCCGGAGCAGCCAGGCGTGCGTGAGCAGCTTCCCGGGGTTCGTCACCATCGCCCGGAGCAGGCGGTGCTGCGTGGGGGTGAGGCGGACCGGCTCCCCCTCCAGCCGCACCAGGTCCCTGGCCAGGTCCACCTCGAGCGGGCCGAACCGGAGCACGGCCGGGCCCTCCCTGCCCCCCTCCGCCCGGCGCAGCACGGCCTTCATCCGGGCCAGGAGCTCGTCCACGGCGAACGGCTTCGTCACGTAGTCGTCGGCCCCCGCCTCCAGGGCCCGGACCTTCTCGCTCTGCTGCTCGCGGACCGACAGGACCACGATCGGCACCTGGGACCAGGACCGGAGCCGCCGGATCACCTCGTGGCCGTCGATCCCGGGGAGCGAGAGGTCCAGGAGGACGAGATCGACCGACCGCTCCCCCAGCACGTCGAGGGCCGTCTCGCCGTTGACCGCCGTCGCGACCTCGTAGCCCCGGGCCTGCAGGTTGGTGCGGACCGCCCGCAGGATCTGGGGGTCGTCGTCCACCACGAGGACCCGGGGGCCGGCCACCTCAGCCCCGCACGGGGAGCGTGAACACCACGCTGGTCCCCCCTCCCGGCGCCGCCTCGATCCGCGTCCGCCCGCCGTGCGCGGCCACGATGGCCCGGACGATCGAGAGCCCGAGCCCGCTCCCGGCCCCCGGGCTGCCGTCCCCCCGGACGAAGGGCTCGAAGACGCGCTCCCGGTCCTCGGGGGGGATCCCCGGGCCCCGGTCGGAGACGCGGACCTCGACCTCGTCCCTCCACCGGGCGGCCTGGACCGTGATCGGCGCACCCGGCGGGCTGAACTTCGCCGCGTTCTCCAGCAGGTTCGTGAGGACCTGGTCCACCTGCACCACGTCGAGCGGCACGGGCGGGAGGTCGTCCCGGACCATCACCCGGACCGGGTGGTCCCCCAGGTGGGGCTGGAGCCGCGACAGCACCGCCCCCACCAGGTCGCCCAGGTCCGTGGGGCTCTTCTCCGGGGCCACCGCCCCGGCCCGGATCCGGGAGAGGTACAGCAGGTTCCCGACCAGCCGGCTCAGCCGCTCCTCCTCCTGGCGGATCGTCTCCAGCAGCTCCGTGCGCTCCTCGGGGGTGAACCGGGCGTCGGGATCGAGAAGCCCGGTGACGGACGCCCGGATCGAGGCCAGCGGCGTCCGGAGGTCGTGCGTCACGGACGAGAACAGCGCGGCCCGCAGCCGGTCGGTCTCGGCCTCCATCCGGGCCCGCTGGGCCTCGGAGGCCAGCGCCATCGCGTCCAGGGCCAGGGCCAGCTGTCCGGCCATGGCCCGGACCACGCGGCTCTCCTCCGGGCTCAGGCCGTCGCGGTCCGGCCCCGGCGTCACGACCACCCGGCCCACCTCCCGTCCCCGGGCGGCCATGGGGAAGGACTCGGTCCGGTCGGACGCGCCCGGGCCGGTGCGGCCGACGCTCGCCGCCCCGAGCTCCGTGCGGACCTCGCAGCCGGCGAGCCCCAGGAAGTCCACCAGGGAGCGGGCGAAGTCCGCGAGCACCTCCTCGGCGGACTCGCCCCCCTGGAGCCGGCTGCCGAGGCGCTGCTGGAGCCGGGCCTCGCGCTCCCTGCGTTCCGCCCGGGCCCGCTCGGAGAGGGCCGTGGACAGCAGGGTGCCGACGATCGTCGAGACCAGCAGGAACACCGCCAGGGCCGCCAGGTCCTCCGGCTTGTCCACCCGGAGCGTGTGGAACGGCTCCGTGAAGAAGAAGTTGAGCGCCAGGAACGACAGCACGGAGGCGCCGAGGCCCGCGGGGAGCCCGCCCAGGACGGCGGCGGCCACGACCGCCAGGACGTAGGCCAGGGCGGCCACGGTCGTGCTGGCCGCCGGCACGAACGCCAGCGCCGTGGCCAGGGCGGGAGGCACCAGGCCGGCCAGCACCGCGCGGACCGGTCGGTGCCCCCGCGGCAGGTAGCGGTCCAGCACCACCTCACCCGCAGTATGGCCCGGCCCGGGCGTGCGCGCCGCTCTTCACGCGTTCTTCACGGCGCGCCGGGGCCCGTTCACGCGCCGTCCACGGGATCGCGACGACGATGCCGGCATGCAGACTCTCCGCCTCCTCGCCGCCTCCCACGATGGGTTCGGGATGGGGCTCCTGGTGGGGGTCCTGCTGGGGCTCCTCGCGGCGCCGCTCCTGCGGGCCTGGGTGGCCTGGCGGGAGTGGACGCACGCCTCGCTGGAGGCGGAGCTCAGCGCCCGGATCGTGGC
>DATLZP010000387.1:0-2392 GCA_035573935.1 Actinomycetota bacterium | reverse complement strand
GGTCGACGGGCTCGAACGTGAGCGTGCGGTCCACCAGGGGGACGGGCTCGATCCCCGCCGCCAGCCGCTCCGGCCAGGCCAGCGCCAGCTGGATGGGGAGCCGCATGTCGGGCATGGCGAACTGGCCGAGCATCGTCCCGTCCCGGAACTCCGCCAGGGCGTGGACGATGCCCTCGGGGTGGATCACGACGTGGATCTGCGGGTACTCCAGGTCGAACAGGTAGTGGGCCTCGATCACCTCCAGGCCCTTGTTCATCAGGGTGGCGGAGTCGATCGTGATCTTCGGCCCCATCTGCCACACGGGGTGGGCCAGCGCCTCCTTCACCGAGGCCTTGGCCAGCTCGGTCCGGGTCCAGCCCCGGAACGGCCCCCCGGAGCCCGTGAGGAGGACCCGCTTGAGGTCCTCCCGCCGCTCGCCCCGCAGGAGCTGGGCCAGGGCGGCGTGCTCGGAGTCCACGGGGATCAGCCGCTCCGGCTCCCCCTTGATCAGGTCCTTCACCAGCTCGCCCCCCACGACGAGGCTCTCCTTGTTGGCCAGGGCGAGGGTCTTGCCGCTCTGGAGGGCGGCCAGGGTGGGGCCCAGGCCGGCCGATCCGACCAGGGCGTTCAGCACGAGGTCCGCGTCGACGTCGCGGGCCAGGGTCTCGGCCGCGTCCGGGCCCACGAGGATCTCCACCTCCCGGAGGCCCCGCAGCCGCTCCCGGAGGTCCCGGGCCGCCTCCTCGTCGGCGATGGCCACGAAGGGGGGGAGGAACTCGCGGATCTGCCCCACGAGCAGCTCGTGGTTCGTCCCGGCGGACAGGCCCACGACGCGGAACCGGTCTGGGTTCCGCCGGACCACCTCCAGGGCCTGGGTCCCGATCGACCCCGTCGACCCGAGCACGACGATGGAACGCATCGGTAAGAGGTTACCCCCCACCACCACCATACGGACGCAGCGGGTGGATCGGACTCCGCCCCGCCGGCCGGCCGCGGGGGGCGCCCGGGCGGCTCAGGTCAGGACGAGCCGGAAGAACACCAGCGCCGCCGGGGCCACGAAGAGCACCGAGTCGATCCGATCGAGGACCCCGCCGTGCCCGGGCAGGATGCTGCCCATGTCCTTCACGCCCAGGTCCCGCTTGAGCAGGGACTCCGCCAGGTCGCCGAGCGGCGCGAAGAGCGCGACCACGATCCCGAGGCCCACCGACCGGCCCACCGGCTCGAGCGCGGGGACGGCGGAGGCCACGATCCCCACCGAGACCGCGATGACGACGAGCGTGGCGCCGATCGCCCCCTCCCAGGACTTCTTGGGCGACACGGTCGGGGCGAGCGGCCGGCTCCCCCAGAAGTAGCCGACCACGAACGCCGCCGTGTCGTACACGAACGTGAGCCCCAGGACCGCCAGCAGGAGGGCCCGCCCGTCGGGAGGCGTGGGGAGGGCGAGCGTGGTGAGGGCGTACCCGGCGAGGAGCGCGACGTAGACGACCGGGAACATCGTGAGGCCCACGCTGGTCGTGACGTCCCGCCGGGCCGAGGCCGGCGCGGCCATGTACCACAGGTACACGGCGATCGTCCCCAGGCCGAGCATGGCGAGCATCGCCGCCTCACCCTTGGCGTAGCCGGCGGCCAGGACCAGCCCCCCCGTGATCAGCCCCACCGCCGTGGCCGGGTGCAGGTGCCGGCGGTGCATCACGGCGTACAGCTCGCCCTGGGCCACGAGGACGAGGACGCCCGCCACCGCGGCGAACGCGGTCTTGCTCACCGCCAGGGACCCGATGGCCAGGGCGGCCAGCACCAGCCCGGTGAGGAACGCCGCCGGGACGTCGCGTCCGGGCGGGCGGGCCTCCCCCTCCAGGCCGACCTCGACCGCGGTGGGCTCCTGCCAGCTCGGACCGCCCAGCCCCTCCCGACCCACCTGGACCGTCCGGGGGGCCGGCGGCTGCTCCAGGTCGGCCAGGATCTCCTGCTCCACCCGCCCCGGCGTGGGCGGCTCCTCCTCGGCCCCCTCGGCCCGCTCCTCCTCGACCCGCAGGGAGGCCGCGAAGTGCTCCGCCGCGGCCTCCAGGTCCTCGTCGGTGGGCGGCTCCTCGGGCTCCGGGACGGCGGGGGGCTCGTCGAGGCCGCGGACGCTCGGCTCTTCCTCCTCTGGCTCGTCCGCCTCGACCGGGGCCGGCTCCCAGGGCTCCTCCACCTCCGGGCGGACCTCCTCGGGGGGCGGAGGCCCCTCCTCCCGCTCCCCCGCCCGCGGGGGCTCCTGCCACGGGGCGCGCTCCTCGGTGCGAGGCGGCGGCTCCGCCTCGGTCGGGGGCTCCTCCGGGGCCATCGGCTCGTCGAGGGGCTCGGTGCGGGGTCCCGGACCGGGGGACGCCTCCCCGGTCGGGGGCTCCTCCCGCTCCTCGGGACGCTCCTCCCG
>DATLZP010000386.1:0-3577 GCA_035573935.1 Actinomycetota bacterium | reverse complement strand
GAGCTCCTCGGCGAGCACCGAGCGCCCCTCCTGGTACACGGCGAGCGCGTCGGCCTGTCTCCCCGACCGGTACAGGGCCAGCATCAGGCTCGCCCGCAGGGACTCCCGGAGCGGGTGGGTGGAGACGAGCTCCTGCAGCTCCGGGACGAGCTCCACGTGGCGGCCCAGGCCGAGCTCCGCCTGGATCCGGTCCTCGATCGCCGCCAGCCGGAGCTCCTCGATCCGGGCCATCGCGGCTCCGGCGGGGCCTTCCAGCTCGAGACCGGCGAGGGGCGGACCGCGGAACAGCGCGAGCGCGTCCCGGAGCAGGTCGGCGGCCCGCCCGGCGTCCCCCGCCGCGAGCGCGCTCCGCCCCGCCTCCACGGCGCGCTCGAAGCGGTGGAGGTCGAGGTCGTCGGGTTCGATCCGAAGGGCGTAGCCTCCCGACTGCGTCGCGATGGGGTTCGCCCCGGCGCCCCCCGCGACGAGCGCCTTCCGGAGCTGGGAGATGTACACCTGCACCGCGTGGCGGGCATCCTCGGGCGGCGCGTCGCCCCACAGCGCGTCGACGAGGCGTTCGATCGGCACGACGCGTCCCGCCTCGAGCAGCAGCACGGCCAGCAGGACCCGCTGCTTCGCGCCGCCCAGGGCGATGGGGCGTCCGCCGTCGGTCACTTCGAGCGGCCCCAGGATGCGGAACTCCATCGGCGCGGCCACCCTAGCGCGATGCCCGGAACGAGGGAACCCGCAGGTGGCGGCGGCATTGACCGACCCTTGACCGACCCCTGAGCGGGGCCTCGCACGATGCCGCTCGATGATCGGTCCGCGAGGAACCAGCCCGAAGTGGGGCAGGCACCCCGACAGGGGCGAGGCCGACCTCCGCGGCGGCCCGGACGAGGGGGGGAGAGCGATGGTGCCAGGAGGAGGCATCCCTGATGAGAAGGCGGCGGCGCTCGGCCGCTCGCTCACCGGCGAGCTGCTCCGGCCGGGCGACGAGGGATACGAGGAGGCCAGGCGCGTCTACAACGGCCTGATCGACCGACGCCCCGCCGCGATCGCCCGCTGCCGTACCGCCTCCGACGTCGCCGCCGCCGTGACGTTCGCCCGCCAGGAGGCGCTCGAGGTGTCGGTCCGCGGCGGCGGCCACAGCGTGGCGGGGCGAGCCGTCACCGACGGCGGCCTGATGATCGACCTCTCGCCCATGGACCGGGTCGAGGTCGACCCCGATACGCGCACGGCCCGGGCGGGCGGCGGAGCCACGTGGCGGGGGTTCAACGACGCGACCGGCCGACGCGGGCTGGCCACGACCGGTGGGGTCGTGTCCACGACCGGGATCGCCGGCCTCACGCTGGGCGGAGGCTTCGGCTACCTCATGGGCCGGTTCGGGATGGCGGCCGACAACCTGCTCTCGGTGGAGCTCGTGACGGCGGACGGCGACGTCCTGCAGGTCGACGCGGAGCGCGAGCCGGACCTGTTCTGGGCGATGCGCGGCGCGGGGGCGAACTTCGGCGTGGCGACCGCGCTGACGTACCGGCTGCACCCGGTCGACCGGATCGTCGGAGGGCTCGTCGTGCACCCGTTCGACGCGGCGAGGGACCTCCTTCGCTTCTTCCGGGGATTCGCCGCCCGGGCCCCGGACGCGCTGTACCTGTTCGGCGGCCTGCTGCACGCCCCGGACGGGTCCGGGACGCCCGTGGCCGCCGTGGTCGTCGGGCACTCCGGGGACGAGGCATCGGCCGGAGCGGACCTGCGGCCGCTGCTCGAGTTCGGCGACCCGATCCTGACCCAGGTGGGGCCGATGCCGTATCCCGACATCAACACCATGCTCGACGCCGCGTTCCCGTCCGGATCGCTGAACCACTGGAAGTCGAGCTTCCTGCGCCAGCTCGACGACGCGGCCATCGACACGATGATCGAGATGTTCCCGGCCTGCCCCTCCCCCATGTCGGGCATCGCGATGGAGCACTTCCACGGCCAGGCCACGCGGGTCCCCGTCGGCGACACCGCGGTCCCGCACCGCGAGGAGGGCTTCAACCTCCTGCTGACGTCGCTGTGGACCGACCCCTCGACCTCGGAAGCGAACGTCGCCTGGACGAAGGAGGTGTACGCCGCGATGGGGCCGCACCTGGCCGACCGCCGGTACGTGAACTACCTGGACGGCGATGACGCCGATGCCAGCGCCACGGCCGTGTACGGGCCGAACGCCGAGCGGCTGGCGACCCTGAAGGGACGGTGGGACCCGGACAACGTCTTCCACCTGAACCACAACATCCCGCCGCGGTGATCCGGGCCGCTCGACCACGACCGGGCCGGGGTCCCTCACCCCGCGGGGGCTCGGTGCCGGGCGTGGTGGCACGCTGGGGCGATCAGGCCTCCGGAGCCTCGTCGGGGTCCGCTCCGGGCCCGCGGGCCGTCCGGGGGGGCCCGGCGGTCGAGCCGAGGTGGGTGAACCCGGTGAACCGTCCAACGACGAGGATGGTCGCCCCGTCCCCCAGCGCGGCCGCCTTCCGCCGCAGCTGCTCCAGCGCCCGCTCGCTCGGCCGCCCGTAGCACTCGATCGAGGTGAGCGTGAGCAGGTGGGCGAGCCTACGGAACTGGGGCCCCCCGATCTCCAGGTGGAGCTCGAGCGACGCCGGGTCCGGGTGGACGGCCACGACCGTCATCGTGGCGGCCTCCTCATCGATGTGGAAGCCGTACGAGAGCAGCCGAGGTTCCAGGGGTTCGAGGAACGCCACCAGCCGCCGGATCCCTGCCTTCAGCTCCTCGAGCCCACCGGCCCGGATCTCGGAGCGGTCGATGTACACGATCGGCTCGGCGCCGTCGTCCATCCCGTGGCCGTCCATCCCCGTCCCCTCCCGCGCTCGGGCCCCTGGACCGGGCGCCATCATCGCACTCTCCCGATCCCGTCCCGCCCTCGGACCGGAGGGTGCCTCCCCGCGGCCCGACCTGGTAGAAGTCTCCGGGTGACCAGCAGGGAAGCGCAGCGTCTTCGAGAGCTGGCGCTCCTGCGTCGGGTCCGGGACCGGATCGACCGGGAGTACGCCCGGCCGCTGGACGTGGAGGCCCTGGCCCGGGGCGTGCACATGTCCGCCGGGCACCTCAGCCGGCGGTTCCGCCTCGCCTACGGGGAGCCGCCGTACGCCTACCTCATGAGCCGGCGGATCGAGCGGGCCATGGCGCTGCTCCGTCGGGGCGATCTCAGCGTCACGGAGGTCTGTTCCGCGGTCGGCTGTTCGTCGCTCGGCACCTTCAGCGCGCGGTTCACCCAGCTGGTCGGCGTCCCCCCCAGCGTCTACCGTCGGCGAGCGCTCGCCGTCCGGGCCGACCTGCCGTCGTGCATCGTCCGGCAGGTGACCAGACCGGTCAGGGATCGAGAAGCGCCGGTCCTCGCGCTGCATCTACCATGAGGGCCATGGACATCAGGATCCACATGACGTTCCTCCCCCACGAGGACCCAGAGGCGTCGCTCGCCTTCTACCGGGACACGCTGGGGTTCGAGGTGCGGAACGACGTCGGGCGGGACGCGATGCGGTGGATCACGGTGGGGCCTCCCGCGCAGCCGGACACGTCCATCGTCCTGCACCCGCCGGCCGTCGAT
>DATLZP010000385.1:0-2968 GCA_035573935.1 Actinomycetota bacterium | reverse complement strand
GCATGGGCTGGGTCTCGTGGTGGTAGAAGAGGCAGGTCAGGTCCCGCCAGCAGCGATCGCCCCGGATCTTGATCAGCCCGGCCCCGAACTCCAGCCGGAACAGGAGCCAGCGCAGCAGCCACGGCATCACCGCCGGCGGGGCCGCCCAGGAGGGCCCCAGGAAGATCGCCGCGAACCCCGCGTCGAGGAGGAGCGACTCCCACCCGAACGCGTAGAACGTCTGGCCGACGTTCACGATCGACAGGTACAGGGCCCAGCACGCGAACCAGACCAGCATCGGCAGCCAGGCCGGCCCCCGCTGTGGGAGGCCCAGCAGCAGGAGGGCCGAGGCCCCGATCCCCGTCCAGGCCACGACGGCCAGGAGGCGGTCGGAGTAGCGCCGGTGGAACAGGCTCGGGGCCCGGCGGAACGGCACGAGCCGGACGAAGCGGGGCACCGGGAGGAGGCCGTGCTCGCCCAGGAGGGGCCGGAACTGGTTGCGGGCCACGAGGAACGCGAGCAGGTAGATCCCGGCCAGGGCCCGCTCGAACAGGAACCGGGACAGCCAGTGATCGGGCGCTTCGAGCAGTTCCATCCGGTCCGGACGCGGCCGCTCCTAGACTACCGGCTCGACGGAGGACGTTCCGACCGACGCCGTCGGCGGTTGCCCGCGGTCGCTCCGGGGTATGGGAGGAACCGTGGCCGGCACGCACGTGCCGCGGGTGGTGGTCGTCACCGGCGCATCGGCCGGCGTCGGCAGGGCGACGGCCCGTGCCTTCGGCCGGCGCGGCGACCGGGTGGTGCTCCTGGGCCGCGGCCGGGAGGGCCTCGAGGCCGCCCGCAGGGAGATCGAGGCGATGGGCGGAGAGGCCCTCGACATCCCCACCGACGTGGCGGATGCGGAACAGGTGGAGCGGGCCGCTCGGGCCACGGAGGCCGAGCTGGGCCCGATCGATACCTGGGTGAACAACGCGATGGTGGGCGTGTTCGCGGGGTTCCTGGACACGGCCCCAGAGGACTTCCGACGGGTGACGGAGGTCACGTACCTCGGGTACGTCAACGGGACCCGGGCCGCCCTCCGGCGGATGGTGGCCCGTGATCGGGGGACGATCGTCCAGGTCGGGTCGGCGCTGGCGTACCGGTCGATCCCCCTCCAGTCGGCCTACTGCGGCGCGAAGCATGCGATCCGGGGGTTCACGGCGTCGGTGCGATGCGAGTTGCATCACCGCCGCTCCCGGGTGCGGATCACGGAGGTGCATCTCCCGGCCCTGAACACGCCGCAGTTCCACTGGGTGAAGACCGATCTCGAGCGGCACCCTCGACCAGTGCCGCCGATCTTCCAGCCCGAGGTCGCCGCCCGCGCCATCGTCTGGGCCTCGGAGCACCGGCGGCGGGAGGTGCACGTCGGTGGTCCGACCGTGGCGGCGATCTGGGCCAACCGGTTCGTCCCCGGGCTGCTGGACCGGTACCTGGGTCGGACGGGCTACCGAGCGCAGGAGGCGCCGTGGCCGGTCGAGCCCGACCGCGGGGATAACCTCCACGAGCCGGTCGGGGGCGATCACGGTGCCCACGGGGAGTTCGACGATCGGGCCCATGGGCGCAGCCCACAGCTCTGGTTCACCACGCATCGACGCGCCCTGGCCGTCGCGGCGGCGGCCGGCGCAGGGGTCGCCGCGATGCGCCGACGTCGCTGAGCGGGGGGCGGCGTGCGGATCGAGGACTACGGGTTCATCGGCGATACGCACTCCGGCGGGCTGGTCGGGACGAACGGCTCGCTCGACTGGCTCTGCCTCCCGCGGTTCGACGCGCCGTCGTGCTTCGCGGCGCTCCTCGACCCGCGGAGGGGCGGGCACTGGCGGATCGCGCCGGCGGAGCCCGTCCGCGCCACCTCGAGGACGTACCGCGGCGACACGATGGTGCTCGAGACGCGGTTCGAGACCGCATCCGGCCGCGTGTGTCTCGTGGACTGTCTCCCCATCGAGCCGGGGAGCGACCCCCGGGACCCTCGCTCCATCCACCCCGACGCGGTCATCGCTCGGCAGGTCCAGGGCGAGGGAGGGACGGTCCCGATGCGGATGGAGTACCGCCCTCGGTTCGACTACGGCTCCATCCGACCGTGGTTCCGGCAGCGGCATGGGGTCCTGGAGGCGGTCGGGGGGCCCGACGCGCTCGATCTGACGGCGACGGTGCCCCTGGAGGTCGACCGCCTCGGCGCCCGCGCCTCCTTCGTGCTCCGGGCCGGCCAGGACGAGTCGTTCGTCGCCGCCCACCATCGCTCGCACCTCGAGCCGCCCCGGCGCAGCGGCTGGGACTGCGGGGAGCTGATCGCCGCGACCGAGCGCTTCTGGACGGACTGGGCCGACCGCTGCGATCACGACGGTCCCTGGCGGGAGGCGGTCCTTCGGAGCCTCCTCGTCCTCAAGGCCCTCACGTTCAGTCCCTCGGGCGGCGTGGTGGCCGCACCGACGACCTCGTTGCCGGAGCAGCTCGGCGGGCCCCGGAACTGGGACTACCGGTACTGCTGGCTCCGGGACGCCACGTTCACGCTCGACACCCTGGTCGAGCACGGCTACCTGGACGAGGCGCGGGAGTGGCGGGACTGGCTCCTCCGCGCCGTCGCCGGGGATCCCGAGGACCTCCAGATCATGTACGGCCCGTTCGGCGAGCGACGGCTGCACGAGGTCGAGCTCCCGGGCCTCGCGGGGTACGAGGGATCGCGGCCGGTCCGGGTCGGGAACGCCGCGTTCTCCCAGTTCCAGCTCGACGTCTACGGCGAGGTGCTGGACTCGATGTACTCGGGGCGCCGTGCCGGGATCCCGACCCTCGGACGACGCCTGGCGCCTCCAGACGGCGCTGGTGGACTTCGTGTGCGAGCGGTGGACCGAGCCCGACCAGGGGATCTGGGAGGTCCGGTCCCGTCCCCGGCACTTCGTGCACTCGAAGGTCATGGCCTGGGTGGCGCTGGACCGGGCGGTCAAGCAGGTGGAGC
>DATLZP010000384.1:0-6039 GCA_035573935.1 Actinomycetota bacterium | reverse complement strand
CTTCCCGCCGTTCTCGACCGGGGAGACCGGGCGGATCGGGTCCCCCCGCCGACGGGAGATCGGGCACGGGGCGCTCGCCGAGCGGGCCCTGGTGCCGGTGATCCCGCCGGAGGAGGAGTTCCCCTACACGCTCCGCCTGGTCTCCGACGTGCTGGAGTCGAACGGCTCCACCTCGATGGCGTCGGTGTGCGCCTCGACGCTCTCGCTGATGGACGCCGGGGTCCCGATCAAGGCCCCCGTGGCGGGGATCGCCATGGGGATGATCGCCGAGGACGGCCGGTACGTGACCCTCACCGACATCCTGGGGGCCGAGGACGCCCTGGGGGACATGGACTTCAAGGTGGCGGGGACCCGGGACTGGGTGACGGCGATCCAGCTCGACATGAAGGTCACCGGCCTGCCGGCGGACGCCCTGGCCCAGGCCCTGAAGCAGGCCCGGGAGGCCCGCCTGTTCATCCTGGAGACGATGCTGGCCACGATCCCCGAGCCGCGGCCGTCGCTCTCGGCCAAGGCCCCGCGGGTGATGACGATCCAGATCCCCGTGGACAAGATCGGCGAGGTCATCGGCCCGAAGGGGAAGCGGATCAACGAGATCATCGCGCTCACCGGGGCCGACATCGACATCCAGGACGACGGGACGGTGTTCATCGGCTCCCGGGAGGGGACCGGCGCCGACGACGCCGCCCGGATGATCCAGGAGATCGTGAACCCCCGGCTCCCGGTGGTCGGCGAGCGGTTCCAGGGCACGGTGGTGAAGACCACCACGTTCGGGGCGTTCGTGAACATCCTCCCCGGCCGGGACGGCCTGGTGCACATCTCGAAGCTCGGGCGGGGGAAGCGGCTGTCGCGGGTCGAGGACGCCGTGAACGTCGGCGACAAGCTGGAGGTCGAGGTCCAGGAGATCGACCCGATGGGGAAGATCTCGCTCCGCCCGGTGGGCGAGGAGTGGGAGGTCCCGGAGGCCGAGGCCGGGCAGGCAGGCGAGGGCAGCGGACCCCGGGAGGCCCGGGAGCGCCGCCCCCGCGACGGCGGGCCCCGGGAGGGCCGGCCCCGCCGCCGGCGTCCGCCCCGCGACCGGGAGCGCGAGCCCGACCGGGGGTAGGCGGGCGTGCCGCTCCGCCGGACCGAGTTCGCCTCGGGGCTCCGGGTGGTCACCGAGCGGATGCCCGGCGTCCGCTCGGTCGCGCTCGGCTTCTGGGTCCTGGCCGGCTCCCGCGACGAGCGTCCCCGGATCTCCGGGGCGTCGCACTTCCTCGAGCACCTGCTGTTCAAGGGGACCCGGAGCCGGTCGGCCCGGGACATCGCCGAGGCCTTCGACGCGGTGGGGGGCGACGTGAACGCCTTCACGGCGAAGGAGTACACGTGCTTCTACGCGCGGGTCCTCGACCGCGACCTGCCGTTGGCGGTGGACCACCTCTGCGACATGCTCCAGCACTCCCTCCTCCGCCCGGAGGACGTCGAGTCCGAGCGGCGGGTGATCCTCGAGGAGATCCACATGCACGAGGACACGCCCGACGAGCTGATCCACGACGTCTTCAACGAGGAGCTGTGGCCGGGCCACCCCCTGGGGCGACCGATCCTCGGGACCCGGGCCTCGATCGAGGCCGCCACCCGGGAGCAGATCCGGCGCTTCTACCGCCGCCACTACCTCCCGGGGAACGTCGTCGTGGTGGGGGCCGGCAGCGTGGACCACGACCGGCTCCTCGAGCTGCTGGCCTCGTCGATGGCGGTGGGGCCGATCCGGACCGACGGCGACCCCACGGGGTGGAACCTCCGGTCGGCGGGGCGCCCCCCGGCCCCCTCCGGGCGGACCGTCGTGGTCCGCCGCCGGACGGAGCAGGCCCACATCGTGCTCGGGACCAACGGGTTGGGCCGGCTCGATCCCGACCGGTTCGCGATGGGGATCGTGAACGGCGTCGTCGGGGGCGGCATGTCCTCCCGCCTGTTCCAGCGGATCCGGGAGGAGCGGGGCCTGGCCTACTCGGTGTACAGCTACCACACGATGTACACGGAGGCCGGGATCTTCGCCGCCTACGCCGGCACCACGCCGGCGCGGGCCCCCCAGGTGATCGACCTGATCCGGGCCGAGCTCGACGACGTGGCCGGCGGCGGGCTCACCGAGGAGGAGTTCGAGCGGGCCCGGGGGCACGTGAAGGGTTCCCTCGTGCTGTCGCTCGAGGACCCGGCCAGCCGGATGTCCCGGCTCGGCAAGTCCGAGATCTCGCACGGCGAGATCCTCACGGTGAGCCAGATCCTGAAGCGGATCGAGAGCGTGACGCTGGACGACGCCCGTCGGGCGGCGAAGCGGGTGCTGTCGCAGCCCCTCACGCTCACGGTGATCGGGCCCTTCGGGCCCCGCGCCTTCGCCGGCTGGGACGCCCGATGATCCGGGTCGGGGTGATCGGGGCCTGCGGCCGGATGGGCCAGATGGTGTGCCGCGGCGTCGCGGAGGACCCCGACCTCACGCTGGTGGCGGCCATCTGCCGATCGCACGCCGGGGAGCCGATCGGGCCCCGGATCGGGCACCCCGAGCTCACCGACGTGATCCTGGCCGACGAGCTCGACCGGCTCCTCGAGGCCGAGACCGAGGTGGCCGTGGACTTCACGACGCCGGGGGCGGTCCTGGACGACGTCCGGTGGGCGGTGGGCCACTCGATCCACGCCGTCGTGGGGACCACGGGGCTCACGGCCGAGGACCTGCGGGCCATCGAGGAGCAGGTGGGGCAGGAGGGGACCGACGCGAACGTGATCGTCGTCCCGAACTTCGCCATCGGCGCCGTGCTGATGCAGCGGTTCGCCCGGACCGCGGCGCGGTTCTTCCCCGCGGTGGAGGTGATCGAGCTCCACCACGACGGGAAGGCGGACGCGCCGTCGGGCACCGCCCTGGCCACGGTCCGCGGCCTGCTCGACGCCCGGCGGGAGGCCTACCGGGGCCCGGAGGGGGAGAGCGTCGCCGGCGCCCGGGGCGGGGACGTGGAGGGCGTCCGGATCCACTCGGTGCGGCTGCCCGGCCTGGTGGCCCACCAGGAGGTGATCTTCGGGGGCCCCGGCCAGATCCTCACGATCCGCCACGACTCGATGGACCGGAGCTCGTTCCTCCCCGGCGTGCTGCTCGCGATCAAGTCCGTCTCCACCCGTCGGGGCCTCACGGTGGGGCTGGAGCCGCTCCTCGAAGGATCCCCGTGAGCCCCCGGCTGACCGGGCTCTTCGCCCACCCCGACGACGACACGTTCGGGATCGCCGGGACGGCCGCCCTGCACGCGCAGGACCCGGGCTTCTCCTTCAGCGTCGTCCTGGCCACGAGCGGGGAGGCGGGGAGGATCGCCGACGAGAGCCTGGCCACGCCGGCCTCGCTGGGCCGGGTCCGGGAGGGGGAGGACCGGGCGTCGTGGGACGCCCTGGGCGCCCGGCCGGCCCGCCTGGACTTCCTGCGCTACCCGGACGGGGGGCTGGCCGACGTGCCGAGGGAGGAGCTGGTGGAGCGCCTGTGCGGGATCCTCCTCGACGTCCGGCCCCACGTCGTCGTGACGTTCGGCCCGGACGGTGTCACCGGGCACGCCGACCACGTGGCCGTGGGGGCGGCGGCGGACGAGGCGTTCCACCGGGCCCGGGAGCGGGCGGGGGACGGGTTCCACCGCCTCCTCCACGTCTGCCTGCCGGCCTCGCACGTGGAGCGGTTCGGCGAGCAGCTGCGGGAGCGGGGGATCGAGCCCCCCGATCCCACCCAGCCGTTCCAGCCCCGCGGGGTGCCGGACGAGGAGGTGGCGGTCTCGGTGGACTGCGGACCGGTCCTGGCCAGGAAGCTCGCCGCGATCCGCCAGCACCGGACCCAGGCCGAGCTGGAGGACGTGCCCGAGGACCTCTGGGAACCCGTGCTCCGCGTGGAGCACTTCACGCAGGCCTGGCCTCCCCGGGACCCGGGGGGACCCGTCCTGGCCGACCCGTTCGAGGGCCTCCCGCCGGGCTGAGGCCTGGTACGGTCCGGCCCGTGCACCCGGAGCTGCGCCCCCTGGAGCCGGAGCGGTTCGGCGAGCTCGTGGCGGCCATCGATGCCGCCTTCGGGGACGCGCCCCGCCCCGAGCTCGTCGAGCGGTGGCGGGAGGTCGTGGAGCTGGACCGTGCGGTGGCCGCCGCCGACGGCGGGCGGATCGTGGGGGGAGCGACCGTGGCCTCGATGCGGGTGAGCGCCCCCGGCGGGGACCTGCCGATGGCCGGGATCACGGCGCTGGGCGTCGCCCCGACCCACCGGCGGCGGGGCCTCGGCACCGCGATCGTCCGTCGCTGCCTGGAGGGGGCCAGGGAACGGGGCGAGCCGGTGGCCGGGCTGTGGGCATCAGAGAGCCGGATCTACGGCCGGCACGGCTTCGGGATCGCCACTCGCTCGTGCTCGTTCGAGCTGGAGACCGCCCACGCGGGGTTCGCCCGGCCCGTGGACGAGGCCGGGGAGGTCGTCCTGCTGCCGGAGCCCGAGGCGTTCGCCGCGATGGGCCCGATCTACGAGGCCCTCCGCCCCGCGCAGCCCGGGATGCCCTCCCGGCCGGAGGCCGTCTGGCCGGTCCGGTTCCACGAGGACGAGGCGCCCGGCGATCCCCCGCTGTTCTACGCGGTGCACGAGGGAAGCTCCGGGCGGGACGCGTACGCGGCCTACCGCGTCCGGCCCGACTGGTCGGGGGGCATCGCCCGGCACACCGTGGACGTGGAGGAGCTCCTGGCCACGACCCCCGGGGGCTGGGCCGCGATGTGGCGGTTCGTGCTCGACCTCGACCTGGCGGCGGTGGTCCGGGGGCGGGGCCGTCCCCCGGACGACCCGCTGTGGTCCCTGCTGGCCGATCCCCGGCGGATGCGGATGGGCGTGAGCGACGGGATGTGGCTCCGGGCGGTGGACGTCCCCGCCGCCCTGGCCGGGCGTCGCTACGGGGCCGAGGACGCCCTGGTGCTCGAGGTCCGGGACCCGACCTGTCGCTGGAACGACGGCCGGTTCCTGCTGGAGGGCGGGCCGGAGGGGGCCACCTGTCGGCCGACGGACCGCGACCCGGAGCTGGCCCTGGAGGTCGCCCACCTCGGCGGGGCGCTGCTCGGCGATGCGTCCTTCGCCGCGTTGCTGCGGGCCGGCGCGATCGGCGAGGAGCGGCCCGGCGCCGCTGCCCGCGCGGACCGGATGTTCCGCCACGCCCCCGCCCCCTGGTGCCCGGGGGAGTTCTAGGGGTCCCCGGCGGGGGGCACGTTCTGGTTCACCCGGAACAGGTTGGCCGGGTCGTAGCGGGCCTTCACGCCCACCAACCGGTCCCAGGTGGACCCGGGGTAGGCCTCCCGGACCCGCTCCTCCCCCTCGTCGCCCAGGAAGGCGACGTAGGCCCCGGGCCGGGGGCGGAGGGCCCCGGCGAACCGCGCGGTCCAGTCCCGGTGGATCGCCTGCTCCTCGGGCCGCTCGTACAGCGCCGCCACGTTCACCATGACCCGGCGGTCCCGGTGGGCGAACGCCGTCGCCTCGGCCGGCACCCGGGCCGCCGCCCCGCCCAGCACCCGGATCTGCGCCACCCGCATCGGGGCCGTGGAGGCCTCGAGGTGCTCGAGGACGGTCGCCGCCTCGGCCGGCCCCACCGCGTCCAGGAACATCGTGCGGACGACCCCCGTGGGGTGGTAGCCCTCCTCCTCCGGCGGGAAGACCTCCGGGTAGGTCGTGGGGCGGACCATGTCGGCGAGGGGCGGGGCCAGCCCGCGGAAGGGGGCCACGGCCCGCAGGCCGGCCTCCTCGCTCCCGGCGTGGACCAGGAACGCCATGATCACCGGCCGGCCGTGGGCCTCTTCCGGGAGGAACGGCATCGGCGGGGCCATCATCACGTTGGCGATCGCGGAGAGCTCCTCGGGGGCCGCGTCGGCCAGGGCGACGAACCCGGCCACGGTGTCGGGGGTGGCCGGCAGGACCAGGATCCCTCCGACCACCGAGGGGAGCTCGTGGAGCCGGAACCGGAGGCGGGTGGCGACGCCCAGGTTCCCGCCGCCCCCCCGGATGGCCCAGAACAGGTCGGGGTGCCGCTC
>DATLZP010000383.1:0-2086 GCA_035573935.1 Actinomycetota bacterium | reverse complement strand
CCTGGCCTGGCTCGGCGCGCACCGCCTCCCCCCGGCCGCCTTCGGGGCCCTCGCCGCGCTCGCCGCGGGGGGGACGGTGCTCGCCATCTGGCATCCCCCGCCGTTCGCCAGGCCGTCGGTCGCACCGTGGCTCGCGCTGGGCGCGGCGGCGGCGGCCCTGGCCGCGTCCGTTTGGTGGGCGCGGAGCCGGCGGCCACCGCCCTGACCCGGGTGGTTGACTCGCTCCCCGGTGGGTGCTTGCATCGGCCCGGCCCCTCGGTGTCCCAGGCGACACGGAAGGAGCAGGGATGGCAGAACGTCCGGGGTTCGACGCCTCGCGTCTCACGACCGCCGACAAGCTCGTCCTGGGGGGCGCGGGGATCTACTTCGTGTGGGCCTTCCTCCCGGTGTGGTACCGGTGCTGCGACACGATCCTGGGCGAGGTGCCCGTGGGCGGGGCCAACGGGTTCCGCGGCGTGACGTTCCTGGCCGCGATCCTCGCCCTCCTGGCGGTGCTCGAGGTCGCCGCCTCGAAGCTCGCGTCGGCCGGGTTCAACCTTCCCGTCCGGCGGGGCCTGGTCCACCTGATCCTGGGCGTGCTGGGCCTGCTGCTCACCGTCCTGGGGCTCGTGGCCCGGCCGAGCACGCTGGGGGCCTCGTTCACGCTGGGCTGGGGGATCGTGGTCGCCGTCGTGCTGGCCCTCGTGTGGGCGTACGGCGCCTACATGATGTACGCGGAGCCCGCCGATTCCATCGCTCCGCCCGGGACCGGCGGCCCGAACGGCGGGTTCACCCCGTAACGGATCCACCGTGGCGGCTCGGCCGACCAGCCTCTAGGCTCGGGGGCGTGCCCGACGACCCCCTGCCGGATCGGCCCGTGTACACGCACACGGGGTCGCGATACGTCCTGGGATACCTGCCCGACGCGTTCGCGATCTGGGACCGGGCGTCCCCGGAGGCCCCGGTGGAACGCTTCCCCCGGACCGACGAGGGGTGGGCCGAGGCCTGGCGGCGCTACACGACGATCGAGCCCACGTTCGCCGAGGTCGGGCGGGCGGGTCCGCCCGCGGAGGCCGCGCACCAGTACACGCACTCCGGGCGACGGTACCTCCTGGGCTACGGGGAGCGGTTCTTCGGGATCTGGGACCGGGGCTCGCCGGAGGCCCCGGTGGAACGCTTCCCCCGGACCGACGAGGGGTGGGCCGAGGCCTGGCGGCGGTTCGTCCAGCTCGAGCCGGAGCCCGCCGCCGTCGGCCTCTCCCCCACCCGACCCCCGGAGCGGTGGTCGGCGGCCCCCGCCGCCGGCCGCCCGGCGGTCGGGTGGTGGCTCCTCCCCATCCTGTTCGGCCTGATCGGAGGGTTCATCGCCTGGCTGGCGAACAAGGACGTCGACGCCCGGCTCGCGGGCTGGTTCCTCCTCGCGGGGGCGGGGTCCTCGACCCTCGCCCTCGTGCTCTACCTCTCCTACCTGTCGCGCTGAGGCGTCCCCCCACCGGGCCCCCCGAACGGGGAGCGCGCTTCCTCCTCTCCCGACGGGAGCGGCGGGACGGTGGGGAGGGCCCGAGCGGCGAGCGCGGCTCCCAGCCCGCCCCCCACGACGCCCCAGGCGAGCCCCAGGGCCAGCACCCGGGGGGGCTCGGTGCCGAGCAGGACACCACCCCCGCTCGCGATCCCGCCCAGCCCCGCGGAGACCGACAGCCGCAGCGCACCGAGGTGGGCGGTGAGGGCCAGGGCCCCGGCGAAGGCCACTCCCGCCGCCGCCCCTGCCGCGATCGCCTCCGGCCGGGATCGGGCTCCGCGGGCCGCGGCCCAGCCCCCGATGAGGACGGAGGAGAGCGGGACGAGCACGAACAGGTAGTACGGGGCTGGCGTGGGACGGGTCTCCAGCCTGGGGAGCATGAGCGTGGGGAGGACCCCCCTGGGATCCCCCCCCGCCACCGGCGCGGACAGATCGGCCGGGAACCGGGTCGTACAGAGCACGTCGATCGAGACGCCGGACCCGTACAGGCCGTCGCAGCCTCCCATGGCCGGGGCCAGCACCAGGACCGACTGGTTCGGCAGCACCAGGACGTGGTGGGCCAGACGGAGGGCGGCCTGCCCGGGACCC
>DATLZP010000382.1:0-6947 GCA_035573935.1 Actinomycetota bacterium | reverse complement strand
GGATCGCCGGGGCCTACCGCCCCGGCTGGTGAGCCTCAGCGCCGCCCCCCGGCCGCCTGGGCGTGCGCGGTGGCCTCCCGGAGGGTCCGCAGGAACCGCTCCCGATCCTCCCGGAACTGGGCCACGTCGGCATGGACGCTCGAGGCGATCTCGTCGATGGCCACGAAGAACGCCAGCTGGCCCTCGCGCAGCGCGTCCAGCACCTCGCCGTTCCGCCGGGCCACCTTGAAGATCGACACCCCGTCGGTGATGAGCTTCACCTCCGACAGGTGCTTGTCGAGCCCGGCCTTCCGGTTCAGGAAGTCCCAGGCCCTCCGGACCCGCTGGAGCGACATCCCCCCGTCGAGGAGCGAGCGGACGACCCGCAGGGCCACGAGGTCGCGGAACGAGTACAGGCGGGGGACGCCGGGGCGGCCGCCGGTGCCCTGGACCGACGGCCTCACCAGGCCGATCTGATCCCAGTACCGGAGCTGACGGGGGGTGCAGCCGGTGAACTTGCACGCCTGATGCGCGGTGAACCCCTCCATGGACGCGCGCCTCCGATCCTCTCGTCGCTCTCCGCGCGGACGGTGGGCTCGGGGGAAGGTCGAACCGCGTTCCCGTCACGCACCCCGGGGGAAGGCGAGGGACGTTCTACCGCTCCGGGGTGCCGCTGGCAAGCGAGCAGGTCACCACCGACGCGCCCGACGAGGGCTCAGCGGGGACCGGGGGTTCCGCGGGAGCGACCGGTGAGGCGAGCGATCAGCGCGGCGAGCGACAGTCGCCCGCCCTGCTGGAGGGCCCGGGCCTGGTCCTGGCCCATCTGCTTGAGGTACCGGTAGATCATGAGCGTGGACAGGAGCATCACGGCGAAGCCGACGGCCGCGATCCACAGCTCCACGGAGAACATCAGGAGCATCACGAACCCGACGAGGAACGCGAGCGAGGCGAGGCGGATGCGGCGGGCGAGGTGCGTGTAGAGCGACGTCCGCCCCACCTGTTCGACGAGCCGCGGATCCTCCTCGGCCAGACGACGTTCGATCTCCTCGAGGATGCGCTGTTCGTCGGGCGAGAGGGGCATCCGCTCCGCCTCCGGATCTCGGGCTGGCCACCCCCATTATAGGGAGGGCCCCCGACGCGGCAGAGGGACGTCAGCGGTCGCGGTCGAGGAGGGCGGCGGGCTTCGCGGCGTCCCGACCGAAGCGCCGCTCCACCCGGTCCACCGCCCGTTCCACGTCCCCCCACCGCGCCCCCGGCAGGAGCGCCGGCTGCTCCGCCTCCGCCCGGACCAGCCCCGTGGCCTGCACGCCGAGGAGCCGCACCCGGCGACGGCCCCCCGGCAGCCCGCGGAACAGCTCCGTCGCCGCCCGGTACAGCTCCCCGCCCACGTCGGTGGGACGGGGGAGGGTGCGGGAGCGGGTCAGCGTGGTGAAGGTGGCCAGGCGCACCTTGAGCACGACGGTCCGGGCCCGGTAGCCCTCCCGGCGGAGGCGGCGGGCCACCCGGCCGGACAGCGCGAGCAGCTCGCGGAGGAGGACCTCCTCGTCGTCCAGGTCGCGGTCGAAGGTCTCCTCGTGGGAGATCGACCTGGGGGGCTCGGAGGGGACGACCGGGCGGTCGTCCTCCCCCCGGGCCAGCGCGGCGAGGTGGGCGGCCGGGCCCTCGCCCAGGAGGCGGGCCAGCACCGGGGCGGGAGCGGCGGCGAGCTCCCCCACCGTGCGGATCCCCAGGCGGCGCAGGAGCTCCCCGGTCCGCTCCCCCACCCCCCACAGCGCGTCCACCGGGAGCGGGTCCAGGAAGCTCCGCACCTCGGCGGCCCGGACGTGGAGCAGCCCGTCCGGCTTGGCCCGGGCCGAGGCCAGCTTGGCCACGAGCTTCGACGGGGCCACGCCCACCGAGCAGCGCACCCCGACCTCCCGTCGCACCCGCTCCCGGATCCGCTCCCCCACGGCGGGCGGGGGCCCGAACAGCCGCGCGGCGCCCCCCACGTCGAGGAACGCCTCGTCCAGGGCCAGGGGCTCCACGAGCGGCGTGTGGGACCGCAGGACCTCCCGGAACAGCTCCGAGCGGGCCCGGTAGCTCTCGAAGTCCGGGGGGAGCACCACGAGGTCCGGGCAGAGGCGGCGGGCCCGGACCGTCGGCATCGCGTTGCGCACCCCCCGGGCCCGGGCCTCGTACGAGGCCGACATCACGACGCCCCGGGGCCCGGCGCCGCCCACGGCGAGCGGGCGGCCGGCGAGGGAGGGGTCCTTCAGGACCTCCACGGACGCGTAGAACGCATCCAGGTCCACGTGGAGGATCGGCTCGGCGGGGCGGGTCACCTCCCACCCTCCCCCCGGAGGGCCTCGGCCCGTCGCAGGAGGACCGACGCCCGCACCCCCCACGTCCCCGCCGCCACGAGGAGCACCCCGGCCCCCACGAGCGTGGGGGCCACGAGCGAGACGGGGACGGCGAGGGCGGCGATGGAGAGCGTCGTGACGAGGGCCGAGCCCTCCTGGAGCACCCCGAAGACGCTCGTCACCCGGCCCCGGAGGGCCTCCCCGGCCACCCGCTGGATCAGCGCCAGGGCCGGGGCGAAGTAGTACGCGAGGCCCAGCCCCATCAGCACCGAGCCGGCCAGCGCGAGGCCCCAGGTCCCGGTCCCGGTGTAGGCGAGCTGCCCGGCCCCCACCCCCAGCACGCCCCCCGCCACCAGGAGCAGCTCCAGGCGGGACCCCCGCTCCAGCCGGCTCACCGAGGCGGCGCCCAGGAACGCCCCCGCGCCGTGGGCCGCCCACAGGAACGACAGCGCGTCGCCCCCCCGGCGGAGCACGGTCCGCACGAACAGCGGCTCGAGCGCCCAGAACGCGTTGATCCCGAGGAACAGCGCGGCGGCCAGGACGAGGAGGCGGCGGAGCTCCGGCTCCCGGACCGCCACCCGGAACCCCTCCGCCAGCTCGCGGAGGTGCGTGGTCCGGGCCTGCCCCCGCTCCGGCCGGCGGTCCGGGACCAGGAGGAAGAATGGGAACGAGAGCAGCCCCACCACGAGCGCGGCGGCCAGGGCCGTGTCGTTGTCGTAGGCCCGCTGCAGCACCCCGCCGCCCAGCGGCCCCACGACGAGCGCCAGGTGGATCGCCGCCCACAGGACCCCGTTCGCCTGGACCAGGCGGACCTCCGGCACGAGGAGCCCGGTGAGCGCGGAGCGGGAGGGCTGGATCGTGGCGTCGGCCACCCCGATCAGGAACGTCGAGGCGTACAGCCAGGGGAGCGACGTGGCGGCCATGGCCACCGGGATGGCCACGACGAGCGCGAGGTAGCCGCAGAGGTTCATCCACTTCGGGCTCCACCGGTCCACGACCGCGCCCTGGATCGGGTTGAACAGGACGAACGGCAACGAGAACGAGGCGAGCATGATCGACATCTGGGCCGGCGTGGCGTCGAAGCGGTACGCGGCCTCGGAGAACGAGATCGGGAGGTAGGCCCAGAACGACAGGGCGGCCACGCCCTCCCCCAGGACGAGGAAGAGGAACGGGCGGTTCGCCAGCAGCCCGGGCTCCGGCGGGCCCTCCGGGGCCGTGTGGTCGAGCGGCGTGCTCTCCGGGAGCCGGTCGAGCGCCGGGTCGCCGCGGATCTCCCCCTCCACCCGTCCCTCCTCACCAGCCGGCCGAACCCCCGCTCGCGTGCCAGAGCTTCCTGGGGGGAAGGCCGGGGCGGCCCGGCTCGGCGAGGGCCTCCGCGAGCCTGCCGTCCCCACGCGCCCGGTGCAGCGCGACGAGGTCCCAGACCTCCTCGGCGATGATACCGACGCCCCGCACCCCGGTCCGCCGGAGCCTCCCCCACACCGCCATCGCGTAGGCGTGGAACACGGTGCGGGCCAGCCTGGGCAGCGTCCGCTCGAACACCGTGACCTCCACGACCCCCGTCCCGTCGTCGAGCGAGAGGAACACGATCCGCTGGCCGCTCCGCACGGCCGGGGTCTGCGAGGCCACCTTCACCCCCGCCACCATCAGCCACTCGCCCCCCCGGCGGCGCCACAGGTCCCGGGCCCGCACGGCGCCGAGGTCGGCCAGGACCGGCTCGAAGAACGACATCACGTGCCGGGAGGCGTCCAGGCCGAGCACCTCGAGCTCCGCCCGGACCCGCTCGGCGTCGGTGTAGTCGCGGAACGACCACCCCCCGGTCGGCCCGCCGGCCGCTCCCCCCGCCGCCCACAGGTCGAGCTCGAGCTGCTCGCCGATCCGGCCCGGCCGCGTGGTCATGGCCCGGAACAGGCGGTCCCGCCGGGTCCCCCCGCCCCCGATCGCGTCGAACCCCCCGGCGTGCGCGATGGCCTCCCCCACCGGGCGCGAGACGCGCGTCCGCCGGAGGAAGTCGTCCACGTCCCGGAACGGGCGCTCCGCCCGGGCCTCGAGGATGGAGCGGATCTCGGCCTCCGAGATCCCGTCCACGTCGGCCAGGGCCAGGCGGATCCCGGAGCGACGCCCGGCGGGCGCCTCCTCGAGCGCCTCCACCACGTACCCCCGCTCGCTCCGGTTGACGTCGAGGGGGAGGATCCGGATCCCGTGGCGACGGGCGTCGTCCAGGATCAGCCGCCGGGGGTACATCCCCGGCTCGTGGGTGAGCACGCCGGCCAGGAAGTGCGCCGGGAAGTGCGCCTTGAGCCACGCCGAGCGGTACGTGGGGACGGCGAAGGCCGCGGCGTGGGCCTTGCAGAACCCGAACGAGGCGAACGCCGCCACCTCCCGCCACACCCGCTCCGCGGCCTCCGGGTCCAGGCCCCGGCGGCGGGCCCGTCGCAGGACGTCCCGGCGGATCCGGTCCGTCTCCCCCCCGTCGTCGAGGCGGCGGCGGATCCGGTCCGCCTCGGCCAGGTCGTAGCCCCCCACCGCGGCCAGCGTCCGCATCACCTGCTCGTGGTAGACGATCACGCCGAACGTCTCCCCCAGCACCTCCCGGAGCGCGGGGTGGGGGTAGGCCGGCCGCTCCATCCCGGCCCGCCGCCGGAGGTACGGGGTCACCATGTCCGACTTCACCGGCCCCGGGCGGAACAGCGAGATGTCCACGATCAGGTCCTCGAACCGCTCCGGCTGGAGCTTCTGGAGCAGCTCCCGCTGGCCCGGCGACTCGATCTGGAAGCAGCCCAGCGTGTCGCTCGCCCGGATCAGGGCGAACGCCGCGGGGTCGTCCGGCGGCACCTCGTCCAGGTCCACCTTCACGTGCTCGGTGCGGGCGATCTCGTCCAGGGCGTGGCGGATCGCGGAGAGCATCCGGACCCCCAGCACGTCGAGCTTCAGGAACCCCAGCAGCTCGACGTCGTCCTTGTCGGCCTGGACCATCCGATGCCCCTGGAACGAGCGCTCCAGCGGCACGGTGCGCACGAGGTCGTCGCGGGAGAGCACGATCCCCGAGGGGTGGAGCGCGAGGTGGCGGGGGAACCCGTCCAGCCGCTCCGCCACCCGGAACAGCAGCGCCAGCTGGCCGGCGTCGAGGTTCGACCCGGCGAGCTCCGGCAGCTCCCGGAGGGCCCCCCGGATGCTCCCCGCCCCGATCCGGGGGAACGCCTTGGCCACCAGGTCGACCTCGGCCTCGGGGAGCGACAGGGCCTTGCCCACCTCCCGGATCGCGGCCCGGGCCCGGTAGGTGTCCACCATCGCCACGCAGGCCGCCCGGTCGTCCCCGTGGCGGGAGAGGATCATGTCGTAGACGTCCTCCCGCCGGGCCGACTCCACGTCCACGTCGATGTCGGGGAGCTCGTCCCGGAGCCGGTTCACGAAGCGCTCGAAGAGCAGCCCGTGGCGGATGGGGTCCACGTCGGAGATCCCGGTGAGGTAGCAGACGAGCGACCCGGCGGCCGAGCCCCGGCAGGCGCAGGCGATCCCCATCGCCCGGATGTCCGCGACGATGTCGGCGACCGCGAGGAAGTAGGCCGCGTAGCCCAGGCGATGGATGGTCCGGAGCTCGAGGTCGAGCCGGTCCCGGACCTCACGGGTGGGCCGCATCCCCCGCCGCTCCAGCCCCCGCCGGCACCGCTCGGCGAGGACCGAGGCCGCAGAGCGCCCGCCCTCCCCCTCGAACGTCGGGAACCGGGGCCGGCGGAGGCCGAGGTCGAACCGGCACGCCTCGGCGAGCTCGAGCGTCTCGTCGCAGAGGTCCGGGCGCTCCGCGAACAGCATCCGCATGGCCTCGGCCGGCTTGAGGTATCCCTCGGCGTTCACCCGCCGCACGTTCCCCCCGGCCAGGGGGACGAGCTCCCGCATGCAGTCCAGGGCGTCGGCCAGGAACGCGTCCTCCGGCACGAGGTAGCGGACGGCGTTCGTGGCCACGGCCCGGGTCCCGAGCGCCTCCGCCAGGCGGAGGAGGGCGCGGATCTCGGTATGCGAGCCGGGCTCCATCCGGTGCTGGACCGCCACCCGCAGGCGCTCCCCGAACGCCTCCCGGAACGGGGACGCCGCCCGGCGGGCGGCGGAGGGGCGTCCCGACGCCGCCAGCCGCCCCGGGGGGGAGTCCGGCCCCAGGAGGCAGACCAGGCCCCCGGCGTGCGCGCACACCTGCTCCCCGGTGAGCCAGGGGTCCCGCCGCTCCCCCACCGCCGTGTGGGCGTCGGTGATGAGCCGGCACAGGTTCGCGTAGCCCTCCTCGTCCATCGCGAGCAGCACGACCTGGTCCTCGCCCCAGGCGTGGGGCGGCTCGGCCGTCGCTCCGCGTGCCAGGCCATCCCCCACCCCGCTCCGCGACGGCCTCGCCGCCCGCCCCCGCTCCGCGGCGCCGTCCGCCCGGACCGTGAGGGCCGCGCCGAGGATCGGGCGCACGCCCTCCCACTGGCACGCCGCGACGAACCGGGCTGCCCCGTACAGCCCGTCGCGGTCGGTGAGGGCCACCGCCCCCATCCCGAGCTCCCGGGCCCGGCGGGCCAGGTCCTCCGGCGAGAACGCCCCCTCCTTCAGGGAGAAGAAGGACCGGGCCTCGAGGTGGACGAGGGGGGAGGCCAT
>DATLZP010000381.1:0-3082 GCA_035573935.1 Actinomycetota bacterium | reverse complement strand
GCCTCCGGGAGGCGTTCGGCCTGGCCGGCGTCCCGGTCCGTCTCACGTTCCGCCCCCGCCGGGGCTCGGGTCGCGGCCGCGGCGGAGGGGTGGCGAGCGGCCGCCCGCGGTGAGCGGCTCCGGGCGTGCTGGGCCGGGCGGCCGACGCGGGCTGTTAGCATGGCCCGGCGGGCCGTGGCGCAGCTTGGTTAGCGCGTCGGACTGGGGGTCCGAAGGTCGCCGGTTCGAATCCGGCCGGCCCGACCGTTCCCCGCGGGCGCATGATCCGCGGTGTTACCGTGCCGCCGATGCGCGAGCCGAGCGCGGGGCGGGCCCCGGGCGGCGAGGGTTCCTCGGCCATCCTCACGGTGCCGAACGTGCTGTCGTTCGCCCGGATCCTGCTGATCCCCGCCTTCGGGTGGCTCATCGTGCACCGCGGCACCGAGGCCCTCGGGATCGTCCTGTTCGGCCTGGTGAGCGCCACGGACTGGGTGGATGGCTGGATCGCCCGGCGGACGGGGCGGGTCTCGGAGCTGGGGAAGGTGCTCGACCCCATCGCCGACCGGCTGGCCATCGGGGGCGGGCTCCTGGCGCTCGTCCTGCGGGGTGCGTTCCCGGCGTGGGCCGCGGTCCTCGTGGCGGCGCGGGATGCGGTCCTGCTCGTGGCGGGCGCCGTCCTCCTGGTCCGGTGGGGGGTCCGGATCGAGATCCGGTGGCTGGGGAAGGTGGCCACGTTCACGCTGATGCTCGCCATCCCCGCCATCGCCTGGGGGGCCCTCGGCCTCCCCCTGGCGGCGGCCGCCACCGCGCTCGGGTGGACCGGGTTCGTGGTCGGCGTGGTCGAGTCCTACGCGGCCGCCGTGCTCTACGCCCGTGACGTCCGCCTGGCCCTGGCCGACGGGGGGGCCGTGGCTTGACGGGCGGCGGCCGATGTGGGAGATGGACGGACCGGGGGCCGCACCGGCACCCGCGCGACCGGAAAGGAGCGAGATGGATCTCCCGTCGGATCTCCGGTACACGAAGGAGCACGAGTGGGCCCGGGACGAGGGCGAGGGGCGGGTCCGGGTCGGGATCACCGACTACGCTCAGGACAAGCTGGGGGACGTGGTCTACGTCGACCTGCCGGAGCCGGGCACCGAGCTCCGGGCCGCATCCCCGTTCGGTGAGGTGGAGTCGACGAAGTCCGTCTCGGACCTGTTCAGCCCGGTGGATGGGACCGTGATCGAGCGGAACCCGCTGCTCGAGGACCGGCCGGAGCTCGTGAACCAGGAGCCCTACGGGGACGGGTGGATGATCGTGGTGGAGGCTGGGGATCCCTCGCAGCTCGACGGGCTGCTGGACGCCGAAGCCTACCGGTCCTACCTGCGGGAACTGGAGGGCGAGGGCTGAGGGCGCCGGACGGAGCTTGAGCCTGCCCCCCACGCCCGGTTGACCGTCCGGCCGCGGTGCGTTAGCTTCGATCCCTGCTCGAGGGTTGAGGGGAACCTTCGACCCTCGAGTCCCAGGTCGAGGATGAACCCCCGCCGGAGGGCGAGCGTGTACTGCACCCGTTGTGGACATCGGAACCCGGACGATGCCCGGTTCTGCGCCCGCTGCGGGGCTTCCCTCGAGGAGGAGACCACCGTCTCCCTGACCCCGGTGGAGGTCGAGGAGGAGGTCACAGAGGAGCTCCCGCCGATCCACGGTGAGCTCGAGCCCGGCCAGGCCCTCCTCGTGGTGAAGCGTGGCCCGAACGCGGGGTCGACGTTCCTCCTCGAGCGCGACGTGACGACGGCGGGGCGGGGGCCGGAGAACGACGTGTTCCTGGACGACATCACCGTCTCCCGCCGCCACGCCGAGATCGTCCGCCGGGAGGACGGGTTCTTCATCCGGGACCTGGGCAGCCTGAACGGGACCTACGTGAACCGGGAGCGGGTGGAGGAGACGAAGCTCGCCTCCGGGGACGAGGTCCAGGTGGGCAAGTTCAAGCTCGTGTTCCTGGCCGCGGAGGACCGGGCGGCCGGTGGGGAGTGAGGGAGCGATGGCCACGCGGAACTACCAGTCCATCGGCGAGGTGCTCGTCTCGGTGAAGACGGAGTTCCCCGACATCACGATCTCGAAGATCCGGTTCCTGGAGTCGGAGGGGCTGATCTCCCCGGAGCGCACGCCCTCCGGCTACCGGAAGTTCTACGAGAAGGACGTGGAGCGCCTGAAGGCGATCCTCCGGATGCAGCGCGACGAGTACCTGCCCCTCAAGGTGATCAAGGAGCGGCTGGCCCGGATGGACGCCGGGGAGGTGGGGGAGCCGGCCGCGGCGACCCCGACGGAGGCGGCCGAGCCGGAGGAGGAGCTGGCCGAGGCCCCCACCGGGCTCCAGATGTCGCTCGAGGAGATGGCGGCGGCGACCGGGGTGGAGAAGGAGCGGATCCGGGAGCTCGAGTCGTTCGGCCTGGTCTGCGCCCACGGTCCGGACGGGGCCCGGTACTACGACGGGGACGACTACATCGTGCTCTCGGTGGTGAAGGACTTCTTCCGCCACGGCGTGGAGCCCCGGCACCTCACGATGTACAAGCATTTCGCGGAGCGGGAGGCGGCGTTCTTCGAGGCCATCGTGATGCCGCTGCTCCGGCAACGGAACCCCGACGCCCGGCGGTCCGCCTCCGAGGCGTTGGCCGAGCTGGCCCGCGTGTCGCGGAAGCTCAAGCAGGCCCTCCTCCGCGTGAACCTCCGCCGCTCGCTGCAGCGGACCTGAGGCGGCGGGCCGGAGGGCCGGTGCGCTCCCGGGCCGTGCGCGGGCGCCCCCTGATCGGGTGGCTGGTGGCCGCCGCCCTGGTGGCGGGCTCGGTCGGCTCCCTCGCCGGACCCTCGGCCCTGGCCCAGCGAGGAGGGGGCCGGGAGACGCCCCCGCCCACGCCGGTCCCGCCGTTCGGCTCTCCCTCCCCGTTCCCCACGAGGCTCCGGACCCCGGAGCCCTCGACCGAGCCGCCCGCCCTCTCCGCCGCCGCGGCCGTGCTCGTCGACCTGGAGACGGGCCAGGTCCTCCACGGGGTCCGGGCCGACGAACGCCGGCCGGTGGCCAGCCTGACGAAGATCATGACGGCGCTCCTGGTCCTGGAGCGGGCCC
>DATLZP010000380.1:0-15125 GCA_035573935.1 Actinomycetota bacterium | reverse complement strand
AGGTGGGAGAAGACCTCCTCCACGAAGAACGGGTTCCCGTCGGTCTCGCCGTGGATCAGCCGGACCAGCCCCTCGGGCGGCTCGTGCCCGGCCATGGCCCCGAGGAGCGCCCCGACCCCGGTGCGCGAGAGCCGGCGGAGGACGATCCGGCCGACCAGGCGGCGCCGGGTGAGTTCGGCGATCGTCGCGGCGAGGGCCGGGCCCACCTCGACGTCCCGGTAGGTCCCCACGAGCAGGATGGGGAGGGTGGGCAGGACCGGCGCCAGGTGCTCGATCAGCTGGAGCGTGGACGCGTCGGCCCAGTGGAGGTCCTCCAGCACGAGCAGGAGGGGGCGGTGGCGGGCCGCCCGGGCCAGGAACTCCTCCACGCTCACCCACAGGTACCGGCGGGCCTGCTCCGGAGGGAGGTCGAGCGGCGGCCCCACGTCGGGGAGGGCCCGGGCCAGGGCCGGCACGATCCGGGCCAGCTCGGACGCCGCGTCGCCCACCGCCGCCCGGAACTCCTCCGGGCTCCGGGGGCCGAGCAGCGCCTCCTCCAGGATCTCGACGAACGGCAGGTAGGGCGGGGCGCCCTCCATCTCCACGCAGCTCCCCACGAGCACCGCCATGGCCCTGGCCTCCGCCTCGGCGGCCACCTCCCGGACCAGGCGGCTCTTGCCCACCCCCGCCTCCCCCGAGACCAACACGACCGAGCCCTCGCCGCCCAGCGCCGAGCGAACCGCGCGCCGGAGATCGGCTCGCTCCTGCTCGCGCTCGACGAAGGGGGTGGCCGCCCCGGGAGCGCGGGCGGGGGCGAGGGCCTCTCCCGTCCGCCAGGCCACCTCGTGCAGCCGCCAGCGGTGCGGGAACCCCTTCAGCCAGAACAGCCCCCGGTCCACGAACGCCACCGCCGCGCCCTCCGCGGCGAGCTCCCGCACGGCCGAGGACGCGAGGATCTGTTCGCCGGCCGCCTCGGCCGTCACCCGGGCCGCGGCGTGGACCGCCTGGCCGAACAGCGTGCCGCCCCGGGCCGTGACGTCGCCGGCGTGGAGACCGATCCGGACCCGCACCCGTCGGTCCGGGTCCCGTCGCGCGTGGTCTTCCAGGCCCCGCTGGATGAAGACCGCGCAGGCGACGGCGTCGGTCGCGGAACGGAAGCCGGCCATGAAGCCATCACCCAGGAAGACGACCGGCTCGCCGCCGTGGTCCCTGATGGCCCGCCGCACCAGCTCCTCGTGGACCCGGAGGATCTCGTCGGCCACGGCGTCGCCCCGCCGCTGACGGAGCTCGGTGGACCCCTCCACATCGGTGAAGAGCACGGTCACCGGGGACCCCTCCGCTCCCGCTCGATCCCTCGGCACCGCGCCAACCTCCCCCGGTGCGTCCTCCCCGGGGCCGGCCGGGCCCGGCCTCCGGAGACGGGGAGTCTATCGGCGCAGCGCGGAACGGCGCGCCGCGGTCGGCCGGGCTACCATCGTGCCGATCATGGCGGAGCCCCGGCTCCACACGCTGATCCTGCACGCGACGGACCTGGAGCGGTCCCGTCGCTTCTACGGCCGGGCGCTCGGGCTCCCGCTCCTGCACGAGGAGCCCGGCCACGTGGCGTCGTTCGCCGCCGGAGGCACGACGCTCCTGCTCCACGCGGCGAGCGAGGACGAACGCCCACCCCGGGAGGGCGAGCCCCAGGGCCTGCTCCCGGTGCTCGCGGTGGACGGGATCGACGCGTTCGTGGAGCGCCTGCGGGTCGAGGGGTGGACGATCGCCCAGGACCCGACCGACCGGCCGTGGGGGGAGCGGGAGGCCTGCGTGCTCGATCCCGACGGCTACCGGGTGTACCTGGTGGAGCCGCTCGGCACGGGGTCGGAGGTCCCCGAGCCGGAGGCCCGAGAGATCGAGGACCGGCTCCGGAGCCTGGGCTACATCGACTGATCGGTCCTCGACGGGGGGGATCTCGAGCGATGGTGGAGGAGGGCTTCGTGGACGTCGAGGGGGGACGGGTGGCCTTCCGCCTCCTCCCGGGGGGCGATGGCACGCCGCTGCTCCTCGTGCACGGCGGACCGGGCATGGCCTGGGACTACCTGGAGCCGCTCGAGCGCCTCTCGGCGGACCGTCCGGTCGTCCTCTACGACCAGCTCGGCTGCGGCAGATCGGATCGCCCGGACGATCCGTCGCTCTGGCGGGTGGACCGCTTCGTGGACGAGGTGCGACGCGTGCGGGAGGCGCTGGGGCTCGACCGGGCGTTCCTCCTCGGTCACTCGTGGGGCGGATGCCTGGCGACGGCCTACGCGCGGACCGATCCCCCGGGGCTGGCCGGGCTCGTCCTCGCCAGTCCGCTCCTCAGCACCGACCGGTGGCTGGCGGACGCGGCCGCGCTGCGCTCCCAGCTTCCCCGGGACGTGCGGGCCGTCCTGGATCGACACGAGGCGGGGGGCTCCACGGACTGCCCCGAGTACGTCGCCGCGGCGGTCGTGTTCTACAAGCGCCACCTGTGTCGGGTCGATCCCTGGCCCGACGCCCTGGAACGCACCTGGACCAACATGGGGCTGGACGTGTACCTGGCGATGTGGGGTCCCACGGAGTTCCACGCCACCGGCTCGCTCCGCGGCTACGACCTCACGCCCCAACTCCCCCGGATCTCCGTCCCCACCCTGCTCACCTGTGGGCGCCACGACGAGGCCAGGCCGGAGACCGTGGCGTCCTTCCGGGATCTGATCCCCGGCGCGGCCATGGTCGTGTTCGAGGAGAGCTCGCACACGCCCCACCTGGAGGAGCCGGAGCGCTACCTCGACGTCGTGGCGGCGTTCCTCCGCGACGTGGACGTCCCATGACCGAGCGCGGGTCCTCCCTGTTCGACGAGGGCGTCCGATTGGTGCGGTCAGCAGCCGAGCGGGGCGTGACGCTGCGCCTCATGGGGGCCCTCGCCGTGCGCGCCCGCTGCCCACGGACCTGGCCGATCGCCGAGGCCCTGGGCCGCCACACCGCCGACGTCGACGTGGTGGGGCTGAGTAGACAGTGGGACGCCCTGGTGACCGCGGGTGAGGCGCTCGGCTATCGGTTCGACGAGCGGTACGCGATGCTGCACGGGAACGACCGTCTCCTGTTCCATCACCCGAGCGGGTTCCGGGTGGACGTGTTCCTGGACGGCGTGCATCTGTGCCACACCATCGACCTGAGGGAGCGGCTGGGACTGCATCCGCTCACGCTCTCCGTGAGCGATCTCCTCCTGCAGAAGCTCCAGATCGTGGAGCTGACGACGAAGGACGTGATCGACATCGCCGTCCTGCTCTTGGAGCATGGTCTCTCCGGCGAGCCGGCGATCGACCCGGACTACATCTCGCACCTGCTCGCCGGGGATTGGGGATTCCACCGGACCGCCACCCTGAACCTCGGCCGGGTCCGGGAGGGGGAGCTCGACTCCCTCGGGGGCATCTCCGAGGACGGCCGGAGGACGGTACGGGAACGGATCGGCCTGCTCCTCGAACGCGTTGAGGCGGCGCCCAAGAGCCTCGCCTGGCGGCTCCGGGCCCGGATCGGCCCCCGGGTCCGCTGGTACCGGGAGGTCGGCGAGCTGGCCCGCTGAGCGGCCGGGCTCACTCGGGGGGGAGCATCCTGAAGTTCAGATCGACATCGATCCCCCGCCGCCGCTCCCTGCTCCGCCAGACGAAGAACCACACGAGGGCAACGAGGTAGACCGCGAGCATCCCGATGAAGCCGAAGAGGGTCTCACCCGGCAGGGGCCGGAGCCCGAGGCCGGGGTCGGTCAGGTACTTGAACAGGAGGACGAGGCCGACGAACACCCCCCACGCTCCCAGCACCGAGATGACGGGTACGTCCCCGATCCGGTACCGGGCGATGGGGCTGGCTCCGAAGATGTACGGGGCGCGGTAGGGGAACACGGTCGCGGCCACCAGGGTCAGGGTCTGGTACAGGGTCGCCGCTAGGGCCGTGGAGAGCGCGTAGCTCTCGACGTCGGGAGCGAAGAGGAACAGCACAGCCAGGAGCTCGCCTCCGACGAGGAGGATCAGGATCGCGTTCACGGGCGATCCTCGGAACCGCCGGCTCACCTTCCCCCACGCTTCGGGCAGGAGGCGGTCCAGGCTCATCGCCACGATGATCCGTGTTCCCCCGATGAAGACGTTCCACGTCTGTTGGACGGCCTGGGTGAGGAACCCGACGAGGACCAGGACGGCGACCAGGGCGCTGCCCCCCATCGCCGCCACGAGCACACTGGAGTACGGCAGGACCGGGTAGTCGATCGTTCCGTTCCACCAGGTGAACCCCGCTGCGATCACGAACTCCCGGCCGGCCACCCGGATCAGCAACCCCATCGTGGCGGCCATGACGACGAAGGTGAAGAGGAGCGAGAGCTGCATCGCTCGGTTCACGGTCCGGAAGGCCCCGGCGTGTTTGATCTCGCCGAGGTTCATCATGGACCACACCGCCCAGATCAGCGAGAACCAGGCGATCCCCACCACTCCGAGGAGCCCCGCGAGCCCTCCGCCGGCCGAGGGGTCGAGCCCGTTCTCCCGGGCGTTCTGGATGATGAACCGGTAGTAGTCCGTGACCCTCGGATCGAACGACGCCATCAGCGCATTGAAGCGAGCCACGAATTCCGCCCTCGTCGTGGTGAGGAGGACGAGCAGCATGGTCACGATGCTCAGGATCACACCCGCGAAGAGCCACCACTGGACCCGGAGGTAGGTTCGGAGGCCCGGGACGAACGCCGCGGCCACGGCCGCGTTGGTCACGATCGCGCTCCAGAAGATCCCCTGCTGCGAGCTGAACCACCGGGCCACGTCGAGGAACGCGGCCGTTCCCGTGTACGCACCGAGGAGGGAGAAGAGCGGTGACGCGACCAGGTTCGAGATCCAGAACCCTGACAGCTCGAGCCAGTACCAGAGCCAGATCACCTGGGCGAAGAGCGCGGTGAACGCGACCGCCGGATGCAGGATCCGGCTCTGGAAGACGTAGTCACCACCGCTGCGGGGCATGGCCGAGGCGAGCATCGCGTATGCGGCGTAGATGGGGACGATGGCCACGGTCGCAACGACGAGGCCGAGGAGCGGATCGGTCCCCGGGTAGACGCCAGGCGCCCACAGGTAGAAGAACGCCGCCCCCGTGAGGGGGAGGAGCGTGAACACGTTGTAGATCCAGTGGTGGACGGGGTTGATCTCGCGCGTCAGCCCGGACGCCGCACGGCTGAAGACCCCCGGTCGAACGGTCGCATCCGCCACGGCACGCCTCCTTCCCCCCGGTCAGGAGCCGCCTTCCGTCACTCCTCGCGAAGCCTAGGGAGACCGGCCCCGGAGGACAAGCCCACGGAGAGGAAACCGGGCTCCGGGGCCGGCGTGGTGGATACTGGCCGCCGTGACCGACGGGAGGACCGAGGACGCGGGGACCGCGACCGGGGCGCCGCCCGCCCGGGCCCGGGGCGGCGCCTGGCGCCGGGTCCTGGAGGGCGTGCTGCCGGCGGAGCGGTTCGGGGACCAGCGCAACATCCTCGGCAACACCGGGCAGAACGTCCTGGGGCTCGCCATCGGCGCCCTGGCCACGTTCGCCGCCCAGGTCCTGATGACGAACGCGTTGGGCCCGGCCCGCTTCGGCGTCGTCACCGTGGCCACGCAGTTCGCCTTCATCGCCGCCGCCGCCACGCGCTTCGGGATGGACGTGGCGAACGTCCGGCTCGTGGCCATCCTGGTGGGGAAGGGGGAGGGGGGGCGCGTCCGCGGGCTCGTGGCCCGGTCGGCCGGCATCGCGGCGGGCGTCAGCCTGGCGTTCGCCGCGGCCGCCTTCCTGGCCAGCGGAGCCCTGGCCGAGCGGTTCACCGCCCTGCCGGGGGAGGCCATCCCGGCCTTCCGGGCCGCGGCGGCCGCCGTCCCCCTGGCCGCCCTGGCCTTCACCTACCTCGGTGCCACCCGGGGGCTGAAGATCATGCGGCACACGCTCTACGCCCAGTGGATCGCTCAGCCCATCGGCTGGATCCTGCTGGCCCTGGCCGGATGGAGCGTGGCCCGGACGGCGGGGGTCACGACCCTCGCCTACGCCGGGTCCTGGGGACTGGCCCTCGTGATCGCCTGGTGGGGCTGGGAGCGAGAGACCAGGGGGCGGACGGTGGTCGGCGCGGGGACGGGGGTCCCCGAGGAGCGCACGGGCGCCCTCCTGCGGTTCGGGGCGCTCCGAGCCCCGGCCACGCTGTTCTCCCAGCTGATCTTCTGGGCGGACTTCTACGTCCTGTCCCGGCTGTCGGCGGGGCGGGGGGCAGCGGGTGCCGCGGACGTCGGCGTCTACGGCGCGGCGCTCCGCGCGGCGCAGTCGCTGTTCCTGTTCCTGACGAGCGTCTCGCTCACGTTCAGCCCCTTCGTCGCCGATCTCCACCATCGGGGGGAGCGGGAGCGGCTCGGCGCGCTCTACCGGTCCGTGACCCGGTGGACGCTCGGCGCCACCGTGCCGGTGCTCCTCGTCCTGGCCATCCTGCCCGAGCCCGTGCTCCGGATCTTCGGTGGGGAGTTCGCCCGGGGCGACGACGCCCTCCGGATCCTGATCGTGGGGATGATCGTCCCGGTCATGGTGGGGACCGTGGGCTTCATCCTCATCATGGTGGGCCGCACCGGGTGGGACCTCCTGGTGTACCTGGCCGGCCTGACCATCGACGTGGGCGTGGCCTTCGTCATGGCCCGGCCGGAGGTCCTGGGGATCCGGGGTGCGGCGCTGGCCCAGGCGCTCACGCTCTCGTTCTCCGCGCTGGCCCGCCTCCTGCTGGTCCGGCGGTTCGTCGGCATCTGGCCCTTCGACCGGCACTTCCTGCGGCTGCTTCTGCCGACGGCGGTGGGGGCGGCCGCGATGATCGGGCTCGATGCCTGGGTGCCCGACGCCCGGTGGGCGCTCGATCTGCTCGTCGCGGGGGGCGGGGGCTCGGCCGTCTACGCGGCGGCCCTGCTCCTGGTCGGCCTCACGCCGGGGGAGCGGCGGGTGGCGGTGGCGCTCGTCCGGCGGGCGCTCTCCCCCGGAGGGCCCTAGGCGGTCGTCGACCGCCCGGCGAGCCGGACCGCCGCCTCCACGGCCTCCGCCGGGGACCCGGCCCGCACGATCGGGTCGGCCGGGGCCCCCTCCTTCGAGAGCTCCCACGTCCGCAGCCCGACGACCGGCTTGCCCATCTTGAGGGCCAGGGCGATCTCGGACAGCGTGCCGAACTCGCCGGAGATCGCGATCACCACGTCGGCCGTCCGGACGATCAGCGCGTTGCGAGCCTCGCCCATCCCGGTGGCCACGGCCACCGACAGGTGGGGGTTCCCGGCTCGCCGATCCGGCCCGGGGAGGATCCCAAGCGACGTGCCGCTCGCCGCGGCGCACCCCCGGGCCGCTGCCTCCATCACCCCGCCCAGCCCGCCGCAGACCAGCACGGCTCCCGCCCGGGCCACCAGCCGGCCGACCTCCTCGGCCCAGGCCAGCTCCTCGGGCCCGGCGACCGAGGGGCCGCATACGGCGACGAAGGGCCGCTCCCCGGGCACCGAGGGAAGCCTACCGACCGCCCTCGGGCTCGATGGGCTCCGGGGGCTCCGGGATCACGACCACGTTCCCCCGGTCCCCGAGCCGGAGGGCCTGGCGCCGCCGCTCCAGCGCGTCCTCGAGCTCGGCCACCTCCCGCTCGAGCTCCTGCTTCCGGGCCTCCAGCTCCGTCCGGCTCCGTTCGAGCTTCGCCACCCGATCCTCGAGGAAGACGAGGCGCTCGCGGAGGAGGCGGCTCCGGGCCTCGAGGGTCACGGCGTCCCCGGCCACGGGCCGCTCCCGCCGCCGCCGCGACCGGCGGAACCCGGCCACGAACAGGGCGGTGGCGAGCCCCAGGAAGAGCGCGGCCCCCGCGGCCGCCGCCGCCAGCAGCTCCTCCCCCCACCGAGGGTCGATGGGGAGAAGGAGGCGGTCGCTCAGGGAGGGGGGCAGGACGGCCTCCAGGGGGAGCCCCAGGACGAGGAGGAGCGCCAGCGCGCCGGAAGCCAGGCCCAGCAGCGCGGTGAGCAGGCCCAACAGGTACACGGCGCCTCCCGCGGATGTCGGCATCCCGAGCTTGGCGCCAGGTGGGGGACCACGTCAACCGCCCTTCGCCCTAGGCGATCCGCTCAGCCCCACGCCGTCCCCAGCACCGCGGCCAGGAGCGCGACCGCCCCCTGCTTGTCCAGCGGTTCGTTGCCGTTCCCGCACTTCGGGGACTGGATGCAGGAGGGGCAGCCCTCGGGGCAGGGGCACGCCCGGACCGCCTCCAGCGTGGCCCGGAGCCAGCGCTCCCGCTGGCGGAACCCCCGCTCGGCGATCCCCGCGCCCCCCGGGTACCCGTCGTAGACGAAGATGGCGCAGGTGCCGGTGTCGGGGTGCAGGGCGGTGGACACCCCACCCACGTCCCAGCGGTCGCAGGTGGCGACCAGGGGGAGGAGCCCGATCGCGGCGTGCTCGGCGGCGTGGGCGGCGCCCGGCAGCACGGGCGGCGTGATGCCCGCCCGCCGGATCACCTCCTCGGGGATCGCCCACCACACGGCGCGGGTCTCGAGCCGCTGCGGCGGCAGGTCCAGGGGCTGGATGTCGAGCAGCTCGCCCGTGGCGATCAGCGTGCGCCGGTAGCCCACCACCCGGTCGGTCACGCGGACCGCCCCGAACCACGTGGGGACCTCCCCCGTGGCCGCCTCCTCGAGCGGCTCCACCACCTCGACGTCGGTGATGTCGGCGGCCTGTGTGTAGTAGTCGGGGTCGGCCGGTTCGACGAGCGCCACGCTGCCCTCGAGGTCGAGCTCGCGCACGAGGTACTGCTCGCCCTGGTGGAGGTACACGGCCCCGGGGTGGACCTGGTGGAAGGCCCGGGCCTCGTCCACCGTGCCCAGCAGCTCGCCGGTCCCCGCCACGGCGATGGCGAAGGTCCGGCCCGACGCCGACCGGATGTCCACGGCCCGGTGCGGCGAGGTCCGGCCCCGGTGGTGGAGCCGGCCGCCGCGGCGGAGGAGCTCGCCCCGCTCCTCGAGGCGGCGGACGGCGTCGGCCGCCCCGGGGCCGAAGAACGCGAGCTCCTCGGGAGCCAGGGGCTGCTCCCGGGCCGCGCAGGCCAGGTGGGGCTCGAGGATGAAGGGGTTCCCGGGGTCGATCACCGCGTCCTCCGGGGGCCGATCGAACAGGTCGGCGGGGTGGGTGACGAGGTACTGGTCGAGCGGGTCGTCCTGCGCCACCAGGACGGCGAGCGAGGGCTCCTCCCGCCGCCCGGCCCTCCCCGCCTGCTGCCAGAGCGACGCGCGGGTCCCCGGGTAGCCCACCAGGATCGCGGCGTCGAGGGAGCCGATGTCGATCCCGAGCTCCAGGGCGGTCGTGGAGGAGACCGCGAGGAGCTCGCCGTGGGCCAGGGCTCGCTCCAGCTCCCGCCGGAGCTCCGGCAGGTACCCGGCCCGGTAGGCCTTGATCCGGCCCCGGACCTCGGGCGGCACGTCCCGCCGGGCGAACTCTGCCAGGAGCTCTGCCGCCCGGCGGGTCCGGGCGAACGCGATGGCCCGCACCCCCCGCTCGACCAGGCGGGCCAGGAGCCAGGACGCCTCGGAGAGGGCGGAGCGGCGGGCCCCCGTGTCCTCGTCCACGATCGGCGGGTTCCACAGGGCGAACAGGCGCTCCCCGCGGGGCGAGGCGTCCTCCGTCAGCGCCTCGCACGGCATCCCCACCAACCGCTCCGCGAGCGCACCCGGGTTCCCCACCGTGGCCGAGGCCAGGGCGAAGCGCGGCTCGCCCCCGTACCGGGCCACCAGCCGGCGGAGCCGGCGGAGCACCATCGCCACGTGGGACCCGAACACCCCCCGGGCCACGTGCGCCTCGTCCACCACGACGAGCGAGAGCCGGAGGAGGAAGTCCGCCCACCGCGCGTGGTCGGGGAGGATGCCCGCGTGGAGCATGTCGGGGTTCGTGAGCACCAGGTTCGCGTTGCGCCGGATGAGGGGCCGCTCCGCCCGCGGCGTGTCGCCGTCGTAGACGGCGGCCCGGAGCTGCGGGAGCAGCAGCGACCGGACCTGCCGGAGCTGGTCCCGGGCCAGCGCCTTCGTGGGGAAGACGTAGAGCGCCGTGGCCGTGGGTTCCTCGAGCACCGTGGCCGCGAACGCCAGGTTGTAGGCGAGCGTCTTCCCCGAGGCGGTGCCCGTAGAGAGCACGACGTTGCGACCCTCCCGCAGCGCGTCGAAGGCCCGTCGCTGATGGGGATAGAGGCCCCGCACCCCGAGGACGTCGAGCCGCTCCCGGATCAGCCCGGGGAGCCCGTCGAGCGGCGCGAGCGCGGGCTCCCGGGGCGGCAGCTCGCGGAGGTGGACCAGCGAGCCCGCGACGTCCTCGTGGGCCAGGAGCGCCTCGAGGAACCCGCGGGCGTCCACGCAGCCGATCCTAGCCCGGGCGTCTATCGGTCCCGCGAGAGCTCCGCGTAGGAGGTCCGGAACCCGTCGCGGATCAGGTTCGGGATCCGCTGCCGGTCGCGGACGAGGATCCCCAGCCCCAGCAGGACGTAGATGATCGAGACCACGATCCGCTCCACGCCGTGCGCGGACTCCGGCACCAGGGCGCCGATGATGAACTGCGCCCAGAACAGGACGAACAGCAGCCACGCCTCCCGGACCGAGATCGACAGGTTCGACAGGATGGCGACGGCGAAGAAGGACTGGGCCGCGGTGAGGAGGATCTCCTCGCGCTGCACCGCGTCGATGGGGAGCCCGTGCCGGCTGGCCGACGCGAGGGCGAAGACGATCGGCAGCGTGCCCACGAGCAGGGTCCACTGGTTCACCTTGGAGGAGACGAGGGTCCCGAGGCCGGCGTCGGTGTTGAGCCGCCAGGCGAACAGCGTGGCCACCAGCAGCTCCGGGGCCTCGGAGGCGAGGGGCGCCAGCCATTGCACCAGCAGGAACTCGCTCACGCCCAGGGCCTCCCCCGTCGCCACCAGGGCCTCGGCGAACTCCTCCGCCACCAGGAGGATCACGGCGGCGGAGACGACGAACAGCGCCACGACCGTCCCTCGCCTCCGAGCGGTCGGGAACGTCCCCACGTAGCGGGCCGGTCCCACCAGGTGGGGTTCCTCGGCCGGCGCCTTCGCCACCCGCAGGGTGTACGCCACGAAGATCCCGACCAGGACGGCCGCGTCCAGGAGGGTGACGGATCCCTTGAGGGGGAGGAACAGCGAGTAGGCCGTGGCCAACGCGAGGTGGGACAGCTCGACGGCGTGCGGTCGGGAGAGGTCGATCCCGGACAGCGGACGGCCGGTCCGCCGGGCCCGGTACCAGGCGATGAACACCACCACCGACCAGCCCACGCCGATCAGCAACCGGTTCGCCCCGGTCATGTTGGCCAGGGCCAGCGAGCAGTTCGATTCCCCGACGGCCCCGGCCGGCTTGCAGAGCTGCCCGAAGGCCTCGAAGTCGTTCCCGCCCTTCCAGGCGAACACGAAGTCGACCGCGTACTCAGGGAGCACGGCGATCAGCGCCAGGACCGCGATGGCCAGGCCGGCGGAGATGTCGAGCTGGGCCACCTCCGCCGCCCAGGAGAGGAGGAAGGCGGCCCCCACGATGGCCAGCCCGAACAGGAAGGCCGCCAGGGGGTCGGCCACGTGGATCCCGGCCAGTCGGAGCAGCACCCCCGGCACCGTGGCCGCCACGGCCAGGGCGATCGTGAGGCGCGCCCCGGCCGGGTGCACGTCGCCGAGCTCGTCGCGGAGCGTGGTCACAGCGGGGTTCCTCGGTCCTGGGGGAACGCTACCAGAGCCTTCCCCGGCCTCCGCCCGCTACACCCGCTCCTCCGGGGAGGGTGGGGCGTTCCGGGGGCTCACCAGGCCGTCCTTGGCCATGTCGCGGTAGATGACGGCGGCACCACCGGACAGGAGCACGACGCTCTGTCCCCCCTCCATGGCGGTCGTGCCGGGCACGACCATGTTGCGGACCCCGGCGGGGGGGATCCCGGCCGCGGTGAACGCGAGGTCGAGGATCTCCCCCGCGCCGAGGTCGGTGTGGACGTGCCGCATCCCGGCCGCCACCCACGTGAGCAGGCGGCTGGGGTCCCTCGCGAACTCCCGACGGAACTGCGTGAGGGCCGCCAGGAACAGCCTCCCCTGGTTCTCCGAGCGTCCGAAGTCGCCGGAGAGGAGGCTGTGGCGGTCGCGGGCGAAGGCCAGGGCCTGCCTCCCGTCGAGCCGTTGCCGGCCCGGCTCGAAGTCGGACCCGGAGAACGGATCCTGCATCGGGAAGGGGACGTCCACGACCAGCCCGCCGACGTCGTTCACCATCGCCTGGAAGCCGTCGAACGACGTGAGGACCCAGTAATCGATCGTGATCCCCGTGAGGGCCTCCACGGTGGCCACGACCGTGTCCGGACCGCCGTAGACCATCGCGGCGTTGATCTTGTCGGTGCCGTGCCCGGGGATCTCCACCCAGGAGTCGCGGGGGAACCCCAGGATCGACGCCTTCCCCTTGGCCGGGTTGATGCCCACGAGGTGGATGGAGTCCGCTCGCTCCCCCTCCACGGCCTGCCCGGGGCGGGCGTCGCTACCGATGAACAGCAGGAAGATCGGCCGGTCCCCGTCCAGCGTGGGCGTGAAGTCGGCGTGGGCCCGTCCCACCTGCAGGAACGGGGCGGCGGCGGCTCCCGGGGCCCCGACCGGGACGGCCCCCACCGCCGTTCCCGCCAGCCAGGCCAGGAGGCCCAACGCGACGGCCGCGGCGACCCGTCTCACGGCTCGGATCCCGTCGGCGTGGCCGTGGCCGTGGCCGCCTCCCGCGCCCCGTCCTCGCGCACGACGTCGTAGGAGTAGACGCGCCAGGCCCCGTCGATCCGCCGCAGGAAGTACTGCCCGGCGGACACGAGCTCCCGCACGGTGCCGTCCTTCCCCTCGGCAGTGGCGGAGAAGCGGACGATCCCCACGATCGTGAGCGGCCGCCCGTGCTCGTCGACCAGGACCTTCACGGACAACCGCCCCCGCCGGGGCTCGATCCGTTCCAGCCCGGCCCCCAGCGAGGGGCCCACCGTGAGGACGTCGGCGTCGCGACGGGCCGCCTCCTGGGCCGCCCCGTCGAACAGCTCCCAGGCCGAGTCGTACCGGCCCGCCCGCCAGTTCGCCGGATCCAGGAACGCGGCGGCGTAGAGGTCCGACAGGACGTGGGCCGCGGTCCTGGCCGCGGCCCGGGCCTGGGGGCGGAACCGCTGGCGCCCGCCCTCGGTGGTGGGGATGGCGGTGGCCCGACCGACCGCGAACTCGAACGACGGCACCTCGTCCCCGCCGTCCACCCCGGGCAGCACCGACGCACCGTCGCGGAGGACCAGGATCCCGACCGCGGCCGCGACGATCGCGGCGGCCACGCCCACCGCGAGGGCCGCGGCGGGGATGCGCCGCTCGCTCGGCCGATGCCTCCCCGTGGACAAAACGCCGCTGAGGGTACCCCGGCCCGGGACGTCCGTCACGGACCGTCGCCCCGGATCGGGCCCGCCCCGAGCACCCCCGGGGCACGGTACGATGGGCCCGTTCTCGAGGGGCGTGCCGGGAAGACTGGTCGGCGGAGGAGCCGCCGTGGCCGACGTCGACGGGTCGACCGGAGGGTCGGGGGTGCGCCCCACGTGGGCCAGGAGCGATCGGCCGGTCCCCCGCCGGCTCGTCCGTCCTCTCCAGGCCTTCCTGGAGGCCGAGGCGTCCAGCGGCCTCCTGCTCCTCGCCGCGGCGCTGGTCGCGCTGGTGTGGGCCAACTCCCCCTGGCGGGACGTCTACGAGCGCCTGTGGCACACCGGGGTCTCGGTGCGGCTCGGCGGCTACGCGATCGAGGAAGACCTCCGCGAGGCGGTGAACGACGGGCTGATGGCGCTCTTCTTCCTCGTCGTGGGCCTGGAGATCAAGCGGGAGTTCACGATCGGGGAGCTGCGGGATCCACGGGCGGCGGCCCTGCCCGTGCTGGCGGCCGTGGGGGGGATGGTGGTGCCGGCCGGCCTCTACCTCCTGGTGAACGCGGGGGGCGAAGGGGCCCGGGGGTGGGGGATCCCCATGGCCACGGACATCGCCTTCGCCCTGGGCGTGCTCACCGTCGCCGCCCGCCGGGCCCCGGCCAACCTCCGCCCCTTCCTCCTCACGCTCGCCATCGTGGACGACATCGGGGCGATCCTCGTGATCGCCCTCTTCTACTCCGGCGGTGTCCGGCTGGGGTTCCTCGCGGTCGCCGTCGGGCTCTGCGTGCTCATCGTCCTGAGCCAGCGGATCCAGATCCGGGCCACGGCGGTCTACGTGGCGCTCGGCGTGGCGCTCTGGGTGGCCACGTTCGAGTCGGGCGTCCATCCGACGATCGCCGGCGTGGCCCTGGGGCTGCTCACGCCCGCCGCGGCGTTCCAGCGTCCCCGAGCGGTGAGCCGGGAGGCGCACCGGGTGGCCGACGCGACCGTCGACGACCCCTCCCCTCCCGACGCGGACGCCCCCCAGTGGCTGGAGCTCGCCCGGCTGTCCCGGGAGGCCGTGTCGCCCCTGGCCCGGGTGGAGGCCGTGCTCCACCCGTGGACCAGCCTGGTGGTGGTCCCCCTGTTCGCCCTGGCCAACGCGGGCGTCGAGCTGTCGGGGGAGGCCCTCCGGGAGGCCGCCGGGAGCCCCATCACGCTGGGGGTGGTCCTGGGCCTCGTCGTGGGGAAGACCGTCGGGATCTGGGGGGCGAGCCTCCTGGCCGTCGCCGCCCGCGCGGCGCGCCTGCCGGCCGGCGTGGACCGGCGGAGCCTCCTGGGAGCGGCGGCGGTGGCCGGGATCGGCTTCACCGTCTCCCTGTTCGTCACCGAGCTGGCGTTCCTCCGTCGCGACCTGATCGATGAGGCGAAGGTGGGGATCCTGGCGGGCTCCGCCCTGGCCGGGATCCTCGGCTACCTCCTGCTGTCCGTGCTGGGCCGGTCGCACCCGGTCGTCTCCCCAGGTGAGGAGGGCACGCCGGCCGGGGCCGAGCGGTGAGGGCGCGGGGGCGGCGGGCGGTGGGAGGGGCCGGGGCGGGCCCCGGCCGGTCGAGCTATCATGGGCCTCCCGCGGGCTCCCGTCCCGACCTGCGACTTCGTCCGAGGAGGGTTCCATGCACGTCCTGGCCCAAGAGGGCGGCGCGATCGAGGCCGTCTTCGGCGCGTTCGAGCGGAACGCGCTCTGGGTG
>DATLZP010000379.1:0-3978 GCA_035573935.1 Actinomycetota bacterium | reverse complement strand
GGAGGCGCGAGCGATGCCCGTGACGATCCACGACCTGCGGGCGTGGAAGGCGGCCGGGGAGCGGTTCGTGATGCTCACGGCCTACGACACGCCCACCGCGCGGATCCTGGACGAGGCCGGCGTCCCGGTGCTCCTGGTCGGGGACTCGGTCGGCAACAACGTCCTGGGGTACGCGAACACCCTGCCGGTCACGATGGAGGAGATGCTGCACCACACGCGGGCGGTGGCCCGGGGGGTGCGGAACGCCCTCGTCGTGGGCGACATGCCGTTCGGCTCCTACCAGGCGAGCGTGGAGGAGGGGATCCGGAACGCCGTGGCCTTCGTGAAGGCCGGGGCGGGGGCGGTGAAGGTGGAGGGGGTCCAGGTGGAGCTCACCCACCGCCTCACCGACCTCGGGATCCCCGTGATGGGCCACATCGGCCTCACCCCGCAGTTCGTCCACGCCATGGGGGGCTACCGCGTGCAGGGCCGGACCGAGGAGCAGGCCCTCCGCCTCCGGGAGCAGGCGGAGGCGCTGGAGAAGGCCGGCGTGTTCTCGCTCGTCCTGGAGGGGGTGCCGTCCCCGGTGGGACGGGCCATCACCCAGGCGGCCGGCGTCCCCACGATCGGGATCGGGGCCGGACCGGACTGCGACGCCCAGGTCCTGGTCCTGCACGACCTCCTGGGCATCAACGAGCGGCTCCCCCGGTTCGCCAAGGCCTACGCGGACCTCCGGACGGCGATCGGGGAGGCTGCGCGGGCCTTCGTGCGGGACGTGGCGGCGGGGGCCTTCCCCGACGCCCGACATTCCTACGAGTAGGCGGCCGCGGGGCCTATGCTCCCGCCGTGGGCGGGAGCACCGGGACCGGGTCCCTGGCGGCGGGCGCCGCGGTGGTGGTCGGGCTCGTCGTCTCCGTGGGGGCGGCGGCGGCCGGAGAGCCCCTGGCGGCCGGGGCGGCCTCGGCCGCGGCGCTCGTGGCGTTCGCCGTCTTCCTCGCCCTGCTCCGCGCGGCCCGTCCAGCCCCCTCCCCCGGCGACCCCGATCGTCGGCGGTGGGCCGAGATCGCCTCGATGATCGCCCACGAGCTCCGCAACCCGCTCATGTCGATCAAGGGACTGGCCACGACCGGGGCCCGGATGTACGGGCAGATGAGCGACCGGGAGCGCAGGGAGTTCTTCCAGCTGATCGACGACGAGGCGGCGCGGCTGCGGCTCGTGGCCGAGGAGGCCGCCACCGCCCTCCGGATCGACGCCGGGCTGATCTCCTACCACCCCCGGCCGGAGCCGCTGGGGAGCCTGATCGAGGAGGCGGTGTGGCAGGTGCCCCTCCGGGGGCACCCCGTCTCGATCCGCACCGACCCCGACCTCACCGTCCCCGTCGACCGGGCGCGGTTCGCCGAGGTCCTCACGCACCTCGTGGACAACGCGGCGAAGTTCTCCCCGTCGGAGGAGCCGATCGAGGTCCGGGCCTACCGGACGGAGGGAGGCGATGCGGTGGTCGAGGTCCTGGACCGCGGCCCGGGGATCCCCCCCGAGATCCGGGGCCGCGTCTTCGACCGGTTCGCGCAGCACCGCGCCCCCGGCTACGAGGAGGTCCCGGGGGCGGGCCTCGGCCTGTTCATCTGCCGGGCCCACGTGGAGGCCCACGGCGGCACGATCGTGGCCGAGCCCGGTCCGGGCCGCGGTACGATGCTCCGCGTCACGCTGCCGGGCTAGGGAGGGGGACGGGCCGAGGGTGAGCGGGCCGGGTTCGGGGCGGGTCTCGCTGCTGATCTGCGACGACCACAGGATCCTGACGGACGCCCTGGCCATGGTCGTGGAGCGCCACCCGGAGCTGGAGCTCGTGGCCCCGCCGGTCCATGCCCCCGAGGAGGCCATCCGGCTCTGCCAGGAACGGGCGCCGGACGTCGTCCTCATGGACATCGTCTTCAAGGGTCCCCTGGATGGGATCGAGGCCACCCGCCGGATCAAGGAGATCTCCCCCTCCACGAAGGTCGTGATCATGACGGCGCACGACGACGAGCGGCTCCTGGTGGAGGCGGTGGAGGCCGGGGCCTCGGGGTTCCTGGGGAAGGACGAGGCCGCCTCCGAGGTCCTGGCGGCGGCCCGGGCGGCGGCGGAGGGGGAGGTCCTGATCGACCCGGCCACGCTGACCCGCCTCCTGCACCAGGTGGCCCGGGAGCGGGAGGTCCGGCGGGAGGCGCAGGAGCTGCTCTCGCAGCTCACCGAGCGGGAGCGGGAGGTCCTCCAACTCCTGGCCGAGGGGCTCCGCAACGATGACATCGCCGAGAAGCTGTTCATCTCCCCCCAGACCGTGCAGACGCACGTCCGCAACATCCTGGCCAAGCTGCGCGTCCACTCGAAGCTCGAGGCCGTGGCCTTCGCCGTGAAGCACGGCGCGATCTCCGTCTAGGGGCCCGGGCCGTCGGCCCGTCGGGGGAGCCCCGCCTCCCCCGTCTACCCGGAGCTGAGTAGCCGAGATCCCCGGGAACCGGGGATCGATGCCCCCGGCCGACCGGCCGATGCACCGGATGGCGGGATCGCCCGACCGCGCTCACGACGGTCGATCGATCCCGAGGACGGTCGGAGGGGCCCCGCGCCCCCGGAAGGGAACGGAGGGAAGCACGGTTATGGACAGGACCCGCAAGGTGCTCCTCACGGTGCTGGTGATCGGGATCCTCGGGACCCTCGCCGGCTTCGGGACGTTCTCCGCGTTCTCGAGCACCACCGAGAACCGGGACAACGCGTTCCAGGCGGGCACGGTCTACCTGGAGGACAACGACGCCGGGACCTCGATGTACCAGGTCTCGAACGCCGCCCCGCTGGACCAGGTGCAGCGGTGCATCCGCATCACGTACCTGGGCTCGCTCCCGGCCGACGTGCGGCTGTACACGGCCTCGTCGATCAACCCGCTCGGCGACCACATCGACCTCGTCGTGGAGAAGGGGACGATGCCGGCGGGGACGGCGTTCCCCGGGTGCACCGGCTTCAGCTCGGAGGCCACCCTGTTCACCGGCACGCTCTCCGGGTTCGCGGCGAGCCACGGCGACTACGCCACGGGCCTGCCGGCCTACCCGGGAGCGGGCACCTCGTGGGTCCAGAACGACACGCTCGTCTACCGGTTCACGCTCACGCTGCGGGACGACAACGCGGCCAACGGCCAGGGCGCCGGGCCGCTCTCCACCGGCCCGCACACCTACACGTGGGAGGCCCGCGACCAGTAGCGCACGGCGGGTGCAGGCGGGGGCCGCTCCCCCCTCGGCGGCCCCCGCTCCCACTCCCCGTGGGCGCCGGAGGGGAGCGCCGATGGGAACCGGAACGCGCACCGACGCACGGCTCCGCGGCCTCGGCCTCGTGGCCGGCCTGGCCGCGGCCGCCGCGATCGTCGCCGGCGGCAGGATCCCCCCCGGCGACGGGAGGCTCGGGGCGGACGTGATCGTCGCGGCGAGCCCCCGGGGCGAGCTCGGCGTCCGCCCGGTGGGCCCGGTCCTCACCGCCTCCGACCTCCGGCCGGGCGATCCGGCCGACGCCCCGTCCGCCTCGATGGACGTCGTGAACCAGACCGGGGTCCGGCTCGCCGTCCACGTCCGAGGGCTGCCCTCCTCCGCCCAGCTCGATGGCCTGCTCTGGCTCGAGCTGGAGGCGGGGGGCCGGAGCCTGTTCCGCGGTCCGCTCGGCGAGCTCCGGCGCCGGACGGAGCACGCGTTCATCCTCGACCCCGGGGAGGGCACCGAGCTCACCGTTCGGGCCTGGCTGCCGCCGTCCGCGACGGAGGGCTACGAGGGGCGGGTGGAGCAGGTGGGCCTCTCCTTCGAACCGGTCCCGGTGGGGGGGACGCCGTGAGCCCGGTCCGGAGGTTGCTGGCATCGGCCCTCGTCGTCGGGGCCGTGGGCCTCGTGTCCGGCACCGGGACCGTGGCCGCCTTCTCGGCTACGGCCAGGAACGAGGGCGACGCGTTCCAGGCCGGCACCGTCTCCGTCCAGGACAACGACGCCGGGG
>DATLZP010000378.1:0-4458 GCA_035573935.1 Actinomycetota bacterium | reverse complement strand
CTCGTGGTCGGCGTGGACGTCTCCGCCGCCATGCTGGCCGTGGCCCGGGCGGACCGCCCGGGGATCCGGCTGGTCCGCGCCGAGGCCGTCGACCTCCCCTTCCGCGACGGCACGTTCCACGGGGTGCTGGGGAACTTCGTGCTGTCGCACTTCCGCCGGTACGAGACGGCCCTCCACGACATGGTGCGGGTGCTGCGCCCGGGGGGCCGGCTGGCGGTCTCCAACTGGGGCCCGCTGGAGGACGACCTCGACCGGACGTGGCGATCGCTGGTCGAGGAGGTGGTCCCCCCGGAGATGCTCCGCTCGGTGCTCGGGGAGGCCGTCCCCTGGGAGCAGCGCTTCGCCGACCGGGCCGCGCTGGCCGACGCGCTGGGCCGGGCCGGGCTGCGGCAGGTCCGGGCGGAGCTCCGCGAGTACCGGTTCCGCTACTCGCTCCGGGAGTACCTGGAGGGGCGGGCCACGTCGAGCACGGGGCGGTTCGTGCGCGACATGCTTGGCCCGGCCGCGTTCGAGGGGTTCCTGGAACGGGCCCGCGACGCGTTCGCGTCGCGGTTCGCGGACCCCCTGAACGACTTCCGTCAGGTCGTGTTCGCGGTGGGGACGAAGCCCTAGCGGCGGGCGCGGGCCGGGCGCTCCGCCTCCTGCAGCATCCAGGTGACGAGGGTCCGGACCGGCACGCCGGTGGCCCCCTTCCCCCACAGGTCGCTCCCCTTCTCGGCGAAGGCCGGGCCCGCCACGTCGAGGTGCGCCCACGGCACGTCGTCCACGAACTCCGCCAGGAACAGCGCCGCCGTGATCGCGCCGCCCCACCGGTCCCCGATGTTCCTCACGTCCGCCACCTGGGACCGGAGCTGCTCCCGGTAGTCGCGCCAGAGCGGGAGCTCCCATCCGGGCTCGCCGGAGCGTTCCCCGGCGTCGAGGAGGTCGCGGATCAGCCGGCGATCGTTGCCCATCACGCCCCAGATCTGATCGCCCAGCGCGACCATGCACGCGCCGGTCAGGGTCGCCGCGTCCACGACCGCCGTGGGGCGGGGCCGCTGCTCGACGAGATAGGCCAGCGCGTCGGCCAGGATCAGCCGGCCCTCGGCGTCGGTGTTCAGCACCTCGGAGGTCTTCCCGCCGTAGTGGCGGATCACGTCGCCGGGGTGGATCGCGGAGCCGCTCGGCATGTTCTCCGCGGTGGGGATGGCCGCGATCACGTTCACCCGTGGGCCCAGCTCCGCCACCGCCCGCATCGCGGCCAGCGCGGCGGCGGCGCCGGCCATGTCGGCCTTCATCCACTCCATGTTCTTCGCGTCCTTGATCGAGAGGCCCCCGGAGTCGAACGCGATCCCCTTCCCGGTGATGGCGATGGGCGGGCGGGAGGCCGCCGCCCCCCGGTAGCGGAGCTCGATCAGGCGGGGAGGGTTCACGCTCCCCCGGCCCACGCCCAGGATCCCCCCGAAGCCTCCCCGCTCGAGCTCCTTCTCGTTCCAGATCCTCGCCTCCAGGCCGACCTTCCGGGCCATGGCCTTCCCCTCGGCGGCCAGGAACTCCGGCGTGCAGTCCTGGGCCGGGGTGTTCACCAGGTCCCGGGCCCACGAGGCCGCCGCCGCGACGACCGACGCCCGCTCCACGGCGCGCCGCATGGCCCGGGCGTCCCACCGCGAGGAGCCCAGCACGACCACCCGCCTGAGCTTCGGCTCCTCCCGCTCGCCGTCGTCGCCCGTCGTCCGGTACCGATCGAAGCGGTACGTCCCCAGGCTCACGCCCTCCACCGCGGCCCGGACGGCGTCCTCGGCCGAGCGCCCCCCGGCCTGCGGGAGGGCCACCGCGACCGAGGGGAAGCGGTTCATCGTCCCGGCCGCCCTCGCCGCGGCCCGCCGGACGGCGTCGGGGCCGGCCTGCCTCCGGTCCCCCATCCCGGCCAGGAGGACGGCGCCCGCCCGGAAGGGATCGCCGTCCCGCCCGGGGACGAGCAGGTGCTCCCCCCGCTTCCCCTTCAGCCGCGCCGCGCGGTACGCCTCAAGGAGCCTCAGCTCCCGGACCCCCGGGCCCGGCTCCGGACCCTCGAACACCGGGAGCACCAGCAGGTCCGCGCGGATCGTCGCCGGGCTCTCGGCCGCGTAGGCGAACTCCACCACCGTTGCCCTCCCCTCGCCGTGGTGGCTAAGTGTACCCAGGGGGCAACCCGTCGGCCGAGGGCCCGGCCGGCGTCGGCGGGGTCGCGCCGACCGCTACGCTCTCCGCGGTGGAGACGCGGGATCTGCGCGACCTGGTGCGCTTCTCCGAGGACGGGCCGGTCCAGGGGCCGCTCTTCGGCTCGGAGCGCCTGTGGTCCGAGGTCGTGTGCCTGGAGGGACCCCAGCGGCTGGGCCCCGTGTCCGACCCCGACTCCGACGCGATCTGCGCCGTGCTGGCCGGCGAGGTGGCCGTCCAGGTGGACCGCCGACGGGCCCGGCTGCGTCAGTGGGGGGCGGTGCTCGTCCCGGCCGGCTCCACGCTCACCGTGGCCAACGCCTCCCCCGAACCGGCCGTGCTGCTCATCGTGGCCGCGCCACCCCCCGTGCCCCGGGCCGCCTCCGGCTAGCCGGGCCCAGGACGACGATCGCCAAGAGGAACGCCGCCAGGACGCTCGGGACGCTCGCCCCCAGGGCCGAGCCCAGGAGCGGGAAGGGGAGCCCCAGCCGCTCCCGGAACACCGCCCCCAGGAAGGCCTGCCAACCGGGGGGGCCGGTGGGGACGCTCCAGTGGTAGAGGACGAACCCCACCGCCCACGGGAGCAGGGCGGCCGGGCGCAGCCGGGGGCCGCCGTCCCCCACCGCCCGGGGACCGTACCGCCCGCGGTGCAGCACGAAGTAGTGGGCGGCGAACACCCCGAACAGCGGCACGAACACCGAGCCGATCAGGAACAGGAAGACCTCGTACGCGTCCATCGAGAGGAACCAGGCCAGGGCCAGCCCCAGGGCGGCGACCGAGAGGACGAGCCGACGCTGGTCCGCGCGGGGCGCCACGTTCTGGGCGGAGACGGCGGCCGAGTAGACGTCGGCGAAGGCCTCGTCGGTCTCCACCGCGAGGAGCGCCACCAGGACGAGCGGGCCGGCGGTGAGCCCCGCCACCGCCAGGGCGATCCCTCCCACCGACGGCTCGGCGCCGGCCGAGAGCACGAGGAGCGCCCCCAGCGCGTAGAACCAGACGTTCCCCAGCAGGTACCCCCAGTAGGTGCCGGCCAGGACCCGGGCGTCGCGCCGGGCGAACCGGCTGTAGTCGGCGACGAGGGGGAGCCAGGAGATCGGCATGGCGATGACGAGATCCACGGCCAGCCAGAAGGGGAGCCCCCCCTCCCCGGGGCGGCGCCACAGGGCGCCCAGGTCCGCCCGGGCCAGCGCCCCGGCCGTGATCCAGGCCGCCGCGGCCACCACCAGGTAGATCCCGAACCGCTCCAGCCACCGGCGCACGACGAGCACCGGACCCCCCAGGGCCAGGGCGGTGCAGATCACCGCGGCCAGCAGGAGCCACAGCGGGTAGGCGTCGAGGCCGAACAGCCGGAGCGACATCCGGTTGGCCATCGTCCCCATGGCCCAGAACTCGACCCCGGTCCAGCCCACGAGCTGCAGGACGTTGAGCGCGGTGGGGAGGTAGGAGCCGCCCACCCCGAGGAGGGGTCGGAACAGCACCATCCCGGGCACCCCCTCCCGCTGCCCGGCCACCGCGACCAGGGCGAGCGGGGCGCATCCGATCGCGCTCCCCACGACGATGGCGAGCAGCGCCTCGGGGAGCCCGAGCGCCGGCACGAGCAGCGTCCCGGTGACGAGGACGAGGAACCCGAGGGCCAGGCTGGCCCAGAGCACCCCCACGTCCAACCCGGAGAGCCTGCGGTGCTCGACGGGGACCGGCTCGATCCCCCACGCGGGCGCCTCCCGCTCCAGCGCCCGCTCGATGCGGTCCAGGACGGTGGCCATCTCGCTCCCTCCGCCGGTATGACCCGGATCAGGTTCCGAGGGTCGCGGGCCGCGCCAGCCCGCCTCTCAGCCCGGTGCGCCGGGCTCCCCTGCGGGGGTCATGGTACCGGTACGATGCGCGGCATGTCGGTGCCGGGGCGGGAGGAGGCGATCCGGACCCTCGATGAGGGGCACCGGGCGGTGGGAGCCCTGGTGGCGGACCTCTCGGTCGACGCCTGGGTCCGTCCGGCCACGATCGGGGACGGGGATTGGTCGGCCAAGGACCTCGTGGCCCACCTCACGGAGTGGGAGCGGTACGCGCTCCAGACCCTCGACGAGTGGCGGCGGGGGGTCCGCCCGTGGGTCGAGTACCTGTTCCAGGCGGGGGCGGTGGACCGGCAGAACGCGGAGGCCGTGGCCCGGGAACGGGACCGGCCGCTCCCCGAGGTGCGGGAGGCGGCCGAGGAGGTCCATCGCGAGCTCCTCCTCGAGCTGGAGCTCCTGACCGACGAGGAGTGGCGGTCCCGGGCCCCCTACC
>DATLZP010000377.1:0-2661 GCA_035573935.1 Actinomycetota bacterium | reverse complement strand
TGCTGGCATCGGCCCTCGTCGTCGGGGCCGTGGGCCTCGTGTCCGGCACCGGGACCGTGGCCGCCTTCTCGGCTACGGCCAGGAACGAGGGCGACGCGTTCCAGGCCGGCACCGTCTCCGTCCAGGACAACGACGCCGGGGCGGCGATGCTGACGCTCGCGGACGCCCGCCCCGGCGACACCGTCCGGGGGTGCGTCGTGGTCACCTACGCGGGGACCCTGGACGCCTCGGTCGTCCTGTACGGGGAGGTGGCCGGCGCGCTCGCCCCCCACCTCACGCTCACGGTCACCCGGGGCCGCGACCCCGCCCCCTCGTTCCCCGGCTGCTCGGGCTTCACCCCCGACGCCGCCGACCCGTTCGGGCTGGGGCCCGGGGTGCTCTACTCGGGCCCCCTCTCCGCCTACCCCGGGACCTACGGGGCGGGGATCATCGACCCCGACCCGGTCGGCGGCGTCGAGACCTGGACGACCGGCGAGGCCCACGCGTACCGGTTCGCGGTCACGATGGGGAGCGACCCCGCGGCCCAGGGACGGTCCGCGTCGGCCGTCTTCGCCTGGGAGGCGAGGAACCGGTGACCGGGGCGGCGAGGCGGGGACCCCGGCCGGCGGGGGGTCGTCCCCCGACCCCGGGGCGACGGGTCCGGATCCTGGCGGCCTGGGCGGCGATCGGGCTGGCGGGCGGGCTCGGGACCGCGATCGCCGCGCCCCTCATCGTGGGAGGGACCACGCTCACCGTGCTGTCCGGCAGCATGCGGCCCACCCTGGCCGTGGGCGACGTCGTGCTCGTGGAGGAGGTCGGACCCCGGGACGTCCGGATCGGCGATGTCATCTCCTTCCGGGACCCGGAGGACCCGAGCCGGCTCCTCACCCACCGGGTCCGGGACGTCCGGGTGGAGGGCTCGGCCGTGGCCTTCGTGACGAAGGGGGACGCGAACACGGGCGTCGAACGGTGGCGGATCCCGTCGAGCGGCGGGCTGGGACGCGTGGTCTGGCGGGTCCCGCTCCTCGGCTACGCGCTCCACTGGGCCCGGGGTCCGGCGGGGAGGATCCTCCTCGTCGTCGTCCCGGCCATCGCGCTCGGGCTCCACGAGCTGTGGCGGATCTGGCGGCCGGCCCCGGTGGAGGCGGACGGTGCGGCCGCGTAGCCTCCGCCCGCTCGCCGCCCTGGTCGGGCTGGGCCTCGTCCTCGGCATCGGCGGCGGGACCACCCACGCCGCCTTCTCCTCCCTGACCTCGAACGCCGGCAACTCCTTCTCGGCCGCGGCGGACTTCGTCGCCCCACGGGCCTCGGGGTCCGTGATCGCGACGGAGGGCCGGTCCCTGGCGGGGGCCATCCGCCAGGGCGGCACGTTCCGGGTGTACGCCAACGTGACCGACGACGGGAACCCCGCGTCCGGCGTGGCCTCCGTGACGGCCGACGCGAGCGCGATCCGGGCGGGAGCCACCGCCGTGCCCCTGGCCGCGGGGAGCTGGTCGGTCGAGGGCGTGGCCTACGCCTACCGGAGCGCCCTCCTCACCGCCGACGCGGTCCTCCCCGAGGGCAGCCGCGGGTACTCCCTCGCCCTCACCGACGGCGCCGGGAACGCCGCCGTCCAGGGCGGCTTCTCGGTCCTGGTGGACAACACGCCGCCCGCGGGCGCCGACGTCCAGACGGCGAACGGAGGGACCACCCCCGGCCGGGCCGAGGCCGGGGACAGCGTGACGTTCACGTTCACGGAGCGGGTCGACCCGGGATCGGTGCTCGCCGGCTGGACCGGCTCGGCCACGACGGTCCGCGTGCGGATCGTGGACAACGGAGGGAACGACCTGCTCGAGGTGCGCACGGCGAGCGGCGCAGCGGCGCTCCCGCTGGGCAGCGTGGCCCTCAACGGGAACCACGTGACGGCCGACCGGGACTTCGCGGGCTCCACGATGACCCAGGCCGGCGGGACGATCACGGTGACGCTGGGGACCCCGAGCGGAGCCACGAACGCCGTGAACGCCGCCCGGACGATCAGCTGGACGCCCTCCGCGGGGGCGACCGACGCGGCCGGGAACCCCTGCACGACGACGGCGGTCTCCGAGGGCGGCCCGTCGGACCGCGAGTTCTAGGGCGGATCCGGGCCGGCGGGGTCGGCCAGCGCGCCCCGCCGGACCTTGCCGGAGGCGGTGCGGGGGACCGACCCGACCAGCACGAGCTCACGGGGGAGCTTGAAGCGGGCCAGGCGGCGGGCGGCGTGGTCGCGGAGGTCCTGGAGCGACGGAGGGCGGGAGGGATCGCGGGGCACGACGAAGGCCACGACCCGCTCCCCCCACGTGGGGTCGGGCCGGCCGGCGACGACCACCTCCGCGACCCCCGGGTGATCGGCCAGCGCCGCCTCCACCTCCTGGGGCCACACCCGCTCGCCGCCCGTGCCGATCGCCTCGTCCAGCCGGCCCCGGACGACCAGGAGACCGTCCGCGCCCAGGTGCCCGGCGTCGCCCGTCCGCAGCCACCCGCCGCGCAGGGCGGCGGCCGTGCCCGCCGGGTCCCGGAGGTAGCCGCGCATCAGCGTGGGGCCCCGGAGCAGGACCTCGGATCCCTCCCCGATCCGCACCTCGGTCCCGGGCAGCGGGCGTCCGTCGTAGACCACCCCGCCGCAGCTCTCGGTGCAGCCGTAGGTCGCCACGACCCGCGCCCCCG
>DATLZP010000376.1:0-5891 GCA_035573935.1 Actinomycetota bacterium | reverse complement strand
GGAGAGGCGGACGCCGCAGATCGGGCAGGTCCGCTCCTCCCGCCGCATTGGATCCGGCTCCTGGGGGCCGCCGACCTCCCGGCGCTCCGGTGCTTCCTCGGTCATCGCCTCGCCCCGCGGGCGATCTCCGCCCGGCGCGGGGGCCTCCTCGCACCCCGATGGTAGCATCGCGCCCCCGGGCCGGCCGGCCCCGAGCGCCGTTGACCGACGACGGAACGTACCTCGACGAAGCATCCGGCGCGCCGCCCTCTCCGGCGGCGCGGGACGCCGCGGCCCGGGCCCTCGACGCCTTCGGCGACCCCCTGTTCCTGCATCGTCCGGGGCGACGGGCCCGGGCGGTCCTGGAACGGGCCCGGGAGGAGGTGGCCGCGGCGATCGGGGCCCAGCCCGACGAGGTCGTGTTCACCTCCGGAGGGACGGAGTCCGTGGCCCTGGCCATCGGTGGGGCCGCCGGTCCGGGGGGGCGGGTGGTCGTCTCGGCCGTCGAGCACCCGGCCGTGCTGGGGGCCGCCCAGGCCCTGGCCGCCGAAGGCGGGGAGGTGGTCCGGGTGCCGGTCGACGCGGCCGGGCGGCTGGACCTCGACCGGTTCGCCGCGGAGATCCGCCGACCGGGGACGATCCTGGCCTCGGTCCAGCACGCGAACCACGAGGTGGGGACGCTCCAGCCGGTGGCCGAGGCGGCCCGGCTGGCCCGGGAGGCGGGCGTGCGCTTCCACACCGACGCCTGCCAGACCGTGGGACGGCTCCCGGTGGACGTCCAGGCCCTGGGCTGCGATCTGCTCTCGCTCTCGGGCCGGAAGTTCGGGGGGCCGCCCGGGGCCGGCGTGCTGGTCGTGCGCCGGGGGGTCGTCCTCCGGGCCCGGCCCCACGGCGACGAGCGGGAACGGCGCCGCCGGGCCGGGATGCCCGACCTCCCGGCCATCGCCGGGCTGGCCGCGGCGCTCCAGGAGGCCCTCCGGGACCTGCCGGACCAGGCCGCCCGGCAGTGGGGCCTCACCGACCGGCTCCGGGCCGGGATCCCGGCGCGCGTCCCCGGGGCTCGGGTCCACGGGCACCCCACCCAGCGCGCCCCCCACCTCGTGTGCTTCTCCGTCCCCGGGGTGGACCCGGAGGCGCTCCTCATGGGGCTCGACGACCGTGGGCTGCACGTCGGCGGGGGGTCGGTGGTCTCCGGGGCACCCGGCGAGCCCTCTCCGGTCCTCGAGGCGATGGGCCTGCCGGGCACGCCGGCGTTCCGGGTGGGCATCGGCCGCCGGACGCCCGAGGAGGCGATCGACCAGCTGCTGGAGACGCTCCCCGGGCTGGTCGCGGGCCTGCGGACGGTGGAGACGGCGGCGGCCGAGAGCCTGGCCCGGCTCCGTCGGGACCGCGGCTAGCCCTTCACCTCCCAGACGTCGCCGGACCGCAGCAGCTTCGCCAGGTCCCCCTTGCCCAGGCGCTCCGTGGCCTGCGCGATCTGGGCCTCCATGGCCTCGCCGTACACGGGCCGTTCCACCTGCCGGAACACCCCGATCGGGGTGGGCTGGGTGGGGCCGGCGGCCAGGTGGGCCAGGGCGAACGCGAGCGACGGATCGCCGCGGACGTCGTGGACGACCACCCGGTCGGCCGGGACCGAGTCGGAGGGGACCACCTCCAGCCGTCCGTTCGGGCCGGCCACCACGGCCCGCCGCCCCTCATCGAACAGGATCGGCTTCCCGTCCTCCAGCCGGATCTGGTTCCGCCGCCCGCTCTCCTTCTCCCGGATCACGTCGAACGCGCCGTCGTTGAACACGTTGCAGTTCTGGTAGATCTCGATGAACGCCGCCCCCCGGTGCCCCGCCGCGGCCCGCAGGACGCCGGTGAGGTGCTGGCGGTCGTTGTCCAGGGTGCGGGCCACGAACGTGGCCTCCGCCCCGAGCGCCAGGGCCACCGGGTTGAAGGGGTGGTCGAGGGAGCCGAAGGGCGTGGACTTCGTGACCTTCCCCTCCTCGGAGGTCGGCGAGTACTGGCCCTTCGTCAGGCCGTAGATCTGGTTGTTGAACAGCAGGATCTTGAGGTTCACGTTGCGGCGGAGGGCGTGGATCAGGTGGTTCCCTCCGATCGAGAGCCCGTCGCCGTCGCCGGTGATCACCCAGACGGACAGGTCGGGCCGGGCGGCGGCGATCCCCGTGGCCAGGGCCGGGGCCCGACCGTGGATCCCGTGGACCCCGTACGTGTCGACGTAGTACGTGAAGCGACCCGAGCAGCCGATCCCGGAGACGAACACGATGCGGTGCGGCGGGATCCCGAGCTCCGGGAGGAACGACTGCATCGTGGCCAGGATCGCGTAGTCCCCGCAGCCCGGGCACCAGCGGACCTCCTGGTCGCTCGTGAAGTCCTTCTTCGTGAGGGTGGTCGTGCCCCCGCCGTCGCCCTCCGGTCGCTCGCTCACGCCGCACCCCCCTCCCGCTCTTCCTCCAGGGCCCGGAGGATCTCGGCCTCGAGCTCCTCGGCGAAGATCGGCAGGCCCTCCACCTTCGTGAAGCTCCGGGCGTCCACCAGGAACCGCCCCCGGACGAGCAGCGCGAGCTGACCGGTGTTCATCTCCGGGATCAGGACGCGGGGGTAGGCCCGGACCACCTCCCCCGTGTTCGGCGGGAACGGGTTGAGGTGGACCAGGTGCGCCGTGGCCACCTTCCCGCCCCGCTGCCGCACCCGGCGGGCCGCGGCCCGGATCGTCCCCAGGGTCGAGCCCCACCCCAGGACGAGGAGCGGGGCGTCGCCGTCGGGGTCCTCGACCGCGAGCGGCGCGATCTCCCGGGCGATCCCGGCCACCTTGGCCGCCCGCAGCTCGGTCATCCGGGCGTGGTTCTCGGGGTCGTAGCTGATGTTCCCACTGCCGTCCTCCTTCTCCAGGCCCCCGATCCGGTGCTCGAGGCCGGGCGTGCCGGGGACCGCCCAGGGCCGGGCCAGCCGCTCGTCCCGGAGGTAGGGCAGGAACCCATCGGGGGAGTTCGGCCGGGTGGCGAAGTCGGGGTCGATCCGGGGCAGCGCCTCGACGTCGGGCAGCCGCCAGGGCTCCGAGGAGTTCGACAGGAACGTGTCGGAGAGCAGGATCACCGGCGTCCGGTACGTCACCGCGATCCGCACCGCCTCGATCGCCGCGTCGAAGCAGTGGGCCGGGGAGTTCGCCGCCACGATGGGGAGCGGCGACTCCCCGTGGCGGCCGAACATCGCGAGCAGCAGGTCGGAGGCCTCGGTCTTCGTCGGCATCCCCGTGGAGGGCCCGGCCCGCTGGACGTCCACGATCACCATGGGGAGCTCCAGGGCGACCGCCAGGCCGATCGTCTCGGCCTTGAGGTCCATCCCCGGCCCGCTCGTCCCGGTCACGCCGAGCTGGCCGGCGAACGACGCCCCCAGGGCCACGTTGGCCGCCGCGATCTCGTCCTCCGCCTGCAGCGTGCGCACGCCGAAGTTCTTGAGCCGGGACAGCTCGTGGAGCAGCTCGGAGGCCGGCGTGATCGGGTAGCTCGCGTAGAACAGCGGGAGCCCCGAGCGCTGGGAGGCGGCGACCAGGCCCCAGGCCAGGGCCTGCGCGCCCGAGACGTTGCGGTACAGGCCGGGCGCGGCCGGGGCCGGCCGGACCCGGTAGGAGTGGGCGAAGAGCTCCGTGGTCTCGCCGAAGTTGTACCCGGCCCTGAACGCCGCCAGGTTCGCCTCCAGGATGTCGTCCTTGCCGGCGAACTTCCGCTCCAGCCAGGCCAGCGTGACGTCGGTGGGCCGGCCGTACATCCACGACAGCAGGCCGAGGGCGAACATGTTCTTCGACCGCTCGGCCTCCTTCTTGGAGATCGGCAGGTGGTCGGTGGCCCGCAGCGTGATCGAGGTCATCGGGACCTCGAACACCTGGTACCCCTCGAGGGTGCCGTCCCGCCGGGGGTCGGTCGAGAAGCCGGCCTTCTCCAGGTTGCGGGCGGTGAACGCGTCCTCGTTCAGGATGATCGTCCCGCCCCGCTCGAGGAGCGAGAGGTTCGCCCGGAGCGCCGCCGGGTTCATCGCCACCAGGACGTCGCAGCGGTCGCCCGGGGTCGTGACGTCCTCCGAGGCGAAGTGGATCTGGAAGGCCGAGACCCCGTGCACCGTGCCGGCGGGGGCCCGGATCTCGGCGGGGAAGTCGGGGAGCGTGGCCAGATCGTTGCCCAGGACCGCGGTGGCGTTCGTGAAGCGATCGCCCGTCAGCTGCATCCCGTCGCCGGAGTCCCCTGCGAACCGGACGACGACGTGTTCCTTGTCCCTGACCTCCTTGACGGCCTCGCTCATCGGGTGGGCCGGCCGTGCCGGCGCGTTCCTCCTTCGTGGGTCGGGGGGCCTTCCCCGATGGTAGCGCGCGACAGGCCGGGCGTCCGGTCTGGACGAAGCGCCGCCCCCGGGTGCGCCGTTCCGTCGCCCCCTGACCGTTGGTCACGCCCCCGGGCCTCCGGTAGCATCGCACCCCACAGCATGCCGGCAGCGCCGCGTCCTCGTGCCCGGCGGCTCCCCGCCGCGGGCCCGCCGGCGGACCCACCCGGGCGGGCCTGATGGCGGACGCCCGGGAGCGCCTGTCGGCCGTCCTGGCCGCCCGGATCGCGATCCTGGACGGCGCGATGGGCACGGCCATCCAGGGCCTCGGCCTGTCCGAGGAGGACTTCCGGGGGGAGCGGTTCCGCGACCACCCGGTCGACCTCCGGGGCGACAACGACCTGCTGAACCTCACCCGGCCCGAGGCCATCGAGGCCATCCACCGGGGCTACCTGGAGGCCGGGGCCGACATCATCAGCACGAACACGTTCAACGCCAACGCGGTCTCCCAGGCCGACTACGGGCTCGAGGACGCGGTCTACGAGCTGAACCGGGCGGGGGCGGAGATCGCCCGCCGGGCCGCCGACGCCTTCGGCGACCGGTTCGTGGCCGGCTCGATCGGGCCCACGAACCAGACGCTGTCCCTCTCCCGGGACGTCTCCGACCCCGGCGCCCGGACCCTCACGTTCGACGAGCTCGCCGAGGCCTACGGGGAGCAGATCCGGGGGCTCGTGGACGGCGGGGTCGACCTCCTGCTCGTCGAGACGATCTTCGACACGCTGAACGCGAAGGCGGCGATCGCCGCGGCCAAGGACGTGGCGCCCGACCTGCCCCTGATGCTCTCGGTCACGATCACCGACCGGAGCGGCCGGACCCTCTCCGGGCAGACCGTGGAGGCGTTCTGGATCTCCGTGGAGCACGCCGAGCCGTTCAGCGTCGGCGTGAACTGCGCGCTGGGGGCCCGCGAGATGCGGCCGTTCCTGGAGGCCCTGGCCCGCGTGGCGCCGGTCTGGACGACCTGCTACCCGAACGCCGGCCTGCCGAACGCCTTCGGCGGCTACGACGAGCGCCCCGACGTCACGTGCACGTACCTCCGGGAGTTCGCCGAGGCCGGCCTGGCCAACGTCCTGGGGGGCTGCTGCGGGACGGGGCCCGATCACATCCGGGCCGTGGCCCGGGCCGTGGCCGGCCTCCCCCCACGGGTCCCGCCTCCCCCGGAGCGCCACACCCGCCTGGCCGGTCTGGAGCCGTTCGTGATCCGCCCCGACACCGGGTTCGTGATGGTCGGGGAGCGGACGAACATCACCGGCTCGAAGCGCTTCCGCCGCCTGATCGGGTCCGGCGACTACCAGGGGGCCCTCGACGTGGCCCTGGAGCAGGTGCGGGGCGGGGCGAACCTGATCGACGTGAACATGGACGCGGACCTCCTGGACGGCGTGGAGGCGATGACCCGGTTCCTGAACCTCCTGGCCGCCGAGCCGGAGATCGCCCGGGTCCCGGTGATGGTGGACAGCTCCCGGTTCGAGGTCCTCGAGGCCGGCCTGAAGTGCCTCCAGGGCAAGGGGGTGGCCAACTCGATCAGCCTGAAGGAGGGC
>DATLZP010000375.1:0-5289 GCA_035573935.1 Actinomycetota bacterium | reverse complement strand
AAGGCCGGCGTGGCCACGACCACCGCGTCGGCGGCGAGCTCCCCGTCGGCACCGGCGTCCACCAGGTACCCGGTTCCGCGCCGGCGGACCCCCCGGGCCACGGCCTCCAGCCGGACCCGGTCCGGGGCCACCGCCGCCACGAGGGCCTCCACGAGGCGGCCCACGCCGCCCACCGGGCGCACGAACACGGGGCCGGGGTCGGAGCGCTCCGCGGCCCGGAGCGCGGCCCTGGCCCCTCGGATGAGGCTCCCGTGGTCCCGTTCCCACGCCGCGAGCTCGGGGAACGTGGCGGCCACGGAGAGCCGGTCGGCGTCCCCGGCGTAGAGCCCGGCCAGCAGCGGCTCCACCAGGGCCTCCGCGACGCCGTCCCCCATCCGGCGCCGCACCAGGCGCCCGATCGAGGTCTCGCCCTCCGGGCGGCCCCGCCGCCACAGGTCCGAGAGGGCCCGGAGGCGCTCCCGGAGGGGGATCCCGGGGAAGCGGAGGATCTCCTCCACGTCGGTGGGGATCCCGAAGGCGTTCGTGGGGTAGGGGACGAGACCGCGGTCGGTCCACACCAGCGCCCGGTGCGTGGCCGGGGCCTGCAGGGGGAGCCCGAGCTCCCGGCAGAGCGCGGCCGCCCAGGGCTTCCGGGCCACGAACGCGTCCGGGCCGGCCTCGACCTGCAGGTCGCCCACCCGGACCGCCTGGAGCTTGCCCCCCGCCCGGTCCGCCGCCTCCAGCACGACCACGTCGACCCCGGGCGCCGCGGCGAGCAGGCGGTACGCGGTGGCCAGGCCGGCCACCCCACCCCCCACGACCACGACCCGAGCGCTCACCCGCCCCCCTCTCGACCCGTGGCCGGTCCCACGGGCCGGCCCGCCAGGTGGTCCCGCACGACGTCGCCCAGCGCCCGGAGGAAGGCCGGATCGGCGTTCGGCATCTCGGTCCGTTCGAAGCGCAGGCCGACCTCCTCGGCCACCGCCCGGGCCTCGAGGTCCAGGTCGTAGAGCACCTCCAGGTGGTCGGCCACGAACCCGGCCGCGCAGACGACGACGGCCGGCCTCCCCTCGGCGGCCAGGGACCGGATCACCTCGTCGAGCGGTGGCCCCCACCAGGGGTCGGACGTCCGGCCGGCGCTCTGCCACGCCACCGCTGCGTCGGGGACCCCGACCTCCTTCGCCACGAGCTCGGCGGTCTCCCCGAGCTGCCGGGCGTAGATGCAGCCCTCGGGGCAGGCCCGGCACGTCTTGCACCGGAGCGTCCCGTCCTCGAGCCTCCGGGTGGGGAGGCTGTGGGCGGTGAAGACCACTCCCGCGCCCTCCCGCTGCCGGGGGTCGAGGCGGGAGAGGGCCTCCTCCAGCCGCCCGGCGAGGAAGCGGACGAACCCCGGGTGGTCGTGCCAGCTCCGGACGAACGTGAAGCCCGGACCCCCCTCCCCGGCCGCCCGCTCCACCCGCTCCACGTAGGTCTCCACCGACATCGCCGACCAGTGCGGAGCCATCGCGATCCCCACCGCCCGCTTCACCCCGTCACCGCGCATCGCCGCCACCGCCTCCTCGATGAACGGGGGCGAGTGCTTCATCCCGAGGTACGCGCGGACGGTGAGGCCCGCCGCCGCGAGCTCCCGTTCCAGCCCCTCGGCCTGGGCCCGGGTGATGTCGAGGAGCGGGAACCGGTTGCCGATGGCCGCGTAGCGCTCGAGGAGCTCCTCCAGGTGCTCCGGGGACGGGGGCCGACCGCCCCGGATGTCGGTGTAGTAGCGCTCCACGTCCTCTGGGCCGCTCGCGGTCCCGTAGGCCATGACCAGCAGGCCGAGGGGGGCGCTCACCGTGCGGTCTCCCCGTGGACCAGCTCGACGAGCCGCCGGAGCGTGTCGGGCGGCGTCTCGGGCAGCACGCCGTGGCCCAGGTTGAACAGGTGCCCGGGCCGGCCCCCGGCCCGGGCGAGCACCCGGCGGGCGGCCCGCTCCACCACCTCCCACGGCGCCAGGCACGCGGCCGGGTCCAGGTTGCCCTGGATCGCCCGGTCGTGGCCGATCCGGTCCCAGGCCCGGTCGAGCGGGACGGTCCAGTCCACCCCGATCGCGTCGCCGCCCGCCCGGCGCATCAGCGGGAGCAGCTCCCCGGTGCCCACGCCGAAGTGGATGGCCGGCACGCCGAGCGCCCGGACCTCCTCGAACAGCCTGGCCGAGGCGGGGAGCACGGCCCGCTCGTACGCGTCCGGATCGAGTGCCCCGGCCCAGGAGTCGAACACCTGGATCACCTGGGCCCCCGCCTCCACCTGGGCCCGGAGGTGGGCGACGGCGATCCCGGCGAGGGCCTCGGCCAGCCGGGACCAGGTCGGCGGGTCGGCCAGCATCAGGGCCTTCGTCCGGGCGTGGGTCCGGGACGGCCCCCCCTCCACGAGGTAGCTGGCCAGCGTGAAGGGGGCGCCGGTGAAGCCGATCAGGGGGACGTCCAGTTCCTTGCGCAGCAGGCGCACCGCCTCCCCCACGTACGGCTCGTCCTCCTCCGGCACGAGCGGGCGGAGCCGGTCCAGGTCGGCCGGGCGGCGGATGGGCTCGTCCACGACCGGGCCCACCCCCGCCACGATCCGCACCGGCACCCCGATCGCCGCGAGCGGGGCCACGATGTCGGAGAACAGGATCGCCGCGTCCAGCTCCATCCGGCGGAGGGGCTGGAGCGTGAGCTCGCACACCGCGGCGGGGTCCCGCACGGTCTCCAGGACGTCCCGGTCGCCCCGGAGCGCCCGGTACTCGGGGAGGTACCGCCCGGCCTGGCGCATGAACCAGACGGGCGTGGCGTCCACCGGCTCGCGCCGGAGCGCGCGCAGGAGCCGGTCGTCGGGCGGGACCTCGCTCACCGCCCGCAAGCATACGGGCGGGGCCGCACCCCTCCGCCCGTCCTACGCCGGCGCCGCGCCCCCCAGGCCGAGGCGGGACCGCCCGGCCGCCTCGGGGGCCGCCCCCCTCCCGGGCAGGACCTCCCGGAGCGCTCGCAGGAGGCGCCCCACCTCGAACGGCTTCGTCACGTACGTCGCGGCGCCGAGCTCGGCCGCCCGGCGGCGCTCCGCCGCCCCGTCGAGCGCCGAGCAGACCACCACGGGAGGCGCCCGGCGGCGGGCCCGCAGCTCGGCCAGCACCCCCCAGCCGTCGAGCACCGGGAGCATCAGGTCCAGCAGCACGACGTCCGGACGGTCCTCGTCCACCCGCCGGAGCGCGGTGGCGCCGTCGGCGGCCAGGCACGTGTCGAACCCCTCCTCCTCGAGGGTGAGCCGGAGCAGGAGGAGCATGTCCGGCTCGTCCTCGACGATCAGCACGAGGGGCCGGCGGCCGGCCATCACGCCCGCTCCGCCGGGACCCGCGCCGCCCGGAGCGCCACCCGGAAGGCCGCGCCGCCGCCCGGGGCGTCCTCCACCCAGACCCGGCCTCGGCAGGCCTCCACCAGGCCCCGGACGATGGGCAGCCCCAGCCCCAGCCCCGGCTGGCGCCGGGTGTCCCGGAGCCGGGCGAAGCGCTCGAACACCCGCTCCCGCTCCCCCGCCGGGACCCCCGGACCCGCGTCGAGGATCGAGACCACGACCTCCTCCTCGCCCGGCTCGATCGCGATCCGCACCGGGGGCGCGCCGTACTTGTGGGCGTTGTCCAGGAGGTTGTCCAGCACCCGCCGGAGCAGGTCGGGGTCCGCCGCGACGATGGCCTCCTCCGGCCCCTCCACCTCCACGGTCCGCCCCGACGGGCCGAGGTCGTGGGCGGCGACCCGGGCCAGCGCGACCGCGTCCACCTCCTGCAGCTCGACCTCCCGCTCGCCGGCCTCGAGCCGCGCGGCGAGCAGGAGCTCCTCGACCATCTCCGCCAGGCGATGCGACTGCCGGACGATGATGTCGAGCAGTTCCTCCATCGCCTCGTCGCGGACCGCCGGCATCATCGCCGTCTCCCCCGCGGCGAGGATCGAGGCCAGCGGCGTCCGCAGCTCGTGGGAGACGAGGGCCACGAACTCGGACTTCAGCCGGTCGAGCTCCAGGAGCTCGGCCACGTGGCGGCGCTCCGCCTCGTACAGGCGGGCGTTGGCCACCGCGGCCGCCGCCTGCTCGGCGAACGTGGCGAGGGCCCGGAGGTCGTACTCGGTGAACCGCCGCCCCCGCTCCGCGTTCACGTTGAGGACGCCCAGGACCTGATCCCGGTGCACGAGCGGCGCGGAGAGCGCGCTGACCGGCCGGTCCGGGCTGACGGCGCCGTCGCCCGCCACCGTGCCGTCGATCAGGGCCGGCTCCCGGGAGAGCGCCACCCGGCCGGCGATCCCCTCCCCCAACCGGACCCGCTCCCCGCGGGCCGGGTCGTTCCCCGACACGCAGGCCGCGACCAGCTCCTCGCCCTCCACCAGCATCACCGAGCCGCTCCGCCCCCCGAGGAGCTCCAGGGCGCTCCGCAGGATGATGTCGAGGACGGCGTCCAGGTCCAGCACCGCGTTCACGGCCTTGCCGGCCTCCAGGAGGAGCGTGAGCTCCCGGAGGCGATTCGTGAGGGCCGCGGTGAGGACGCGCTCGTCGATCAGGAGGCGGGCCAGCCGGCGGAGGTGCAGCTCCTTGTCGATGGCGTACACGCAGAAGGCCACCGAGAGCGCCACGATCCCCAGGCGGAGCGTCCCGGGCCGGGCGAACCCCCAGGTCCGGGCGGGCCAGAGCGACAGGAGCGCGGCCCCCGTGGAGAGCGCGACGATGAGGACCGCCGTGAGGAGCCACAGCTGCATCCGTCGGCGCTCGACGGCCTCGAGGGAGGGCGTGTGGAACCGGCGCAGCCCGACCACCCGGGCTTCGCGACGGATCTGCTCCGGGACCTCGTCGCTGGCCGCCACGGCGTTCCCCTCGCAGCCAGCATCGGCACCCGGGGACCCGGGCTTGACGGGCCCGGGGAGCGGCGCGGGAGGGCTGGGATTCGAACCCAGGAGCGGGTCGCCCCGCTGGCGGTTTTCAAGACCGCCGCCTTCGGCCGCTCGGCCACCCTCCCTGACCCGAGGGTAGCCGTCCGTCCCGCCCTCCGCACGGAGTGCCCCTGGGCGGCTAAGCTCCCGGCCGATGCAGGGGCACCCGCTGGACAGGGCCATCGAGGACGTCGCCCGCATCGAGACGGCCTACCGGGACCTCGCGGCCCGGCTCGGCACGGTCGCCTACCTCATGCCGGTCGACGGCCCCCTCCGGTACATCGGCCCCGGGATCGAGGACCTCCTGGGCTACCCGGTCGAGGAGTGGCTCTCCCGGCCGGGGTTCTGGCGGGAGGTCCTGCACCCGGAGGACCGGGACCGGGTGCTG
>DATLZP010000374.1:0-2131 GCA_035573935.1 Actinomycetota bacterium | reverse complement strand
GGCCACGGCCCGCCGGGCCCTCCGCTCGCTCGGCGTCCGGGCGGTCGAGACCGCGGACCTGTGCACCGCCTGCCACGGGGACCGGTTCTTCTCCCACCGGCGGGACGGGACCACGGGCCGGCAGGCGGCGGTCGCGGTGCTCCTCCGGGGCTGACGCGGTGGGCGGGGACCGGATCGAGACGAACCTGGCCGCGGTGCGGGAACGGGTGGCCCGCGCCGCGGAGCGGGCCGGCCGGGACCCGGGCGAGATCCGGCTGGTGGCGGTGACGAAGGGGGTTCCCCCCGACCGGGTCCGACGGGCGGTGGAGGCCGGGGCCACCGACCTGGGGGAGAACTACGTCCAGGAGCTCCGGGCCAAGCGGGCCGCGGTGCCCGGCGCCCGGTGGCACTTCATCGGGACGCTCCAGAGCCACACGGCCCACCGGGTGGCCGACCTGGCCGACGTGGTCCAGACGCTGGCCGGGGAGCGGGCCACGGAGCGGCTGGCCCGGCGGGCGGCCCGGGCCGGGCGGAGGCTCCCGGCGCTGATCGAGGTCGACCTCACCGAGGGTCGGGCCGGGGTGGCCCCCGGGGCCCTGGAGGGGTTCGCCGACCGGGTCGTCCGGCTGGAGGGGATCGCGGTCGTGGGGCTGATGACGATCCCGCCCATCCCGGCCTCGCCGGAGGACGCCCGGCCGTTCTTCCGCCGGCTCCGGGAGCTCCGGGACCGGCTCCGGGAGCGCCACCCGGGGATCGTCGAACTCTCCATGGGGATGTCGCTCGATTACGAGGTTGCGGTGGAGGAAGGCGCTACGATGGTGCGCGTCGGAACGGCCCTGTTCGGCCCGCGGCCCCCGGAGGCGTGAGGGGAGGACGACCGATGGCTGGCGTGTGGAAGAAGACCCTGTCGTACCTCGGGCTCGTGGAGGAGGACGCGTACGAGGAGCTCGAGGAGGTCGGCCCCCAGGCCGAGCCGGCCGAGCTGCGCCGGTTCGCACGGCCCCAGCCGGTCCGGGAGGTCCCGGCCGACGCCGAGGGCATCGTCCGGACGATCCCGGCGGCGCGGACGGCGACGGCCACGGCGATCCACAAGGCGGAGCCCAAGCGGTTCAACGAGGCCCGGGAGGTCGCGGACCGCTTCAAGGAGGGGACCGCGGTCATCATGAACCTCCAGGGCACCGACGACACGATCGCCCGCCGGCTGGTGGACTTCGCCTCCGGGCTCGTCTACGGGCTGGACGGCAAGATCGAGATGGTGGCGAACCGCGTCTACCTCCTCACGCCGGCGAACGTCGAGGTATCGGCGGAGGAGCGGGAGCGGATCGCGGGCGGCGGCTTCTACAACCAGTTCTAGCGAGGCCCGGGGCCGGCCCGCATGCTCGCCCAGGCCACCGCGGACCCCCTGCTCCGCCTGCTCTGCCTGGCCCTCACGATCTACTGGCTCCTCCTGATCGCCCGGGTGCTGCTGTCGTGGGCCGTCCTGTTCGGCTTCCGCACGCCGTACTCCGGTCCGATCCGGACGATCGTCGACGCGATCTACGCGCTGACCGAACCGGTGCTGGCCCCCCTCCGCCGGATGATCCCGCCGGTGCGGATGGGGGCCGTGGGGCTCGACCTGTCGATCCTGGTGGCGTTCGTGATCCTGACCGTGCTCCAGCAGGCGCTATGCTGAGCCGTCGCCCGAGGGGGGAGGCATGAGCGAGCACGAGGCTCAGGCGGCAGGATCGCCCAGGCCCCGGATCACGCCGCAGCGGATCCAGGAGAAGGAGTTCCGCCTCTCGTTCCGTGGCTACAACGAACGGGAGGTGGACGAGTTCCTGGACGAGGTGACGGAGGCGGTGGCCGAGCTGATCGAGGAGAACCGCCGGCTCCGGGAGCGGCTCGGGTCTGGATCCGAGGGGGAGGAGGTCCTCCGCCGGGCCCGGGAGGAGGCGGACCGCATCGTCCGCGAGGCCGAGGCCCGCGCGGCGCGGGTGGCGGCGCCGGTCGGCCCGGCGGACCGGGAGGCGATCGGCCCCTTCATCGCCACGGAGCGAGAGTTCCTCCAGCGGCTCGGCCAGCTCGTGCAGGCCCACGCCGAGGAGATCAAGGAGATGGTCCGCCGGGCCCGGGAGCGGGCGGAGCCGGCGGCCTCACCGCCCGCCGGGCCGCC
>DATLZP010000373.1:0-4508 GCA_035573935.1 Actinomycetota bacterium | reverse complement strand
ACCGGGGCTACCGGACCAAGGGTCGGAGGCCGGCCGAGATCTTCTACGCCGACCAACCGGGCCTCCTCGTGATGAAAGGATGGGATGCCGATGAGTTCACCTCGCAACGTGTCCGGTCCTAACGTGGGCCGCACGGCCTAGGCCGACCGGCCGCCGTCCTCGGAGAGGCCGAGCGACCGGCCCCGGCGGAGCCGGATCGCGTCCCCCAGGCCGGAGAGGAAGGCCGGCAGCTCCACCCGCCAGAACTTCCGCCAGCCGGTCAGCCAGATGGCCGACGCCGCCGCGACCGGCGCCCATCGGGTGGGCACCCCCAGGGCGAACGCCCGCCAGAGGAAGGTCCCGTAGGCGAGCGCCTGGAGCGCCATCCCCAGCGCCGGCTGCCGGAGGCGGAGGTAGCCCCCACCGAGGGCGAGCACGGCGAGCCCCGCGGCCCAGGCGGGGATCGTCCCTCCCGCGCCGAGCCCCAGGAGGAGCCCCGCCCCCAGCGCCACGTCGGCCGGCATGTCGAACCCCCCCCAGGCGGGTGGGGGTCCGGGAGGCCCGGGCCAGCCGCCCGTCGAGGGCGTCCGACAGCCAGGCCATCGCGAGCACGACGGCGGCGGCGCCCAGCCGCCCCCGCGCCACCAGGACGGCCAGCGCCCCCGCCGCCACCCCCCGGCCCATCGTGAGCGTGTCGGCGCACCAGGCGAGCAGCACGGACCGGATGCTCCCACACCCCGCCGCCTCCTCCTCCCCCGGTCCCCGACCGCGGCGCGTTAGCATCGGGCCCCGTGCCCGAGATCGAAGCCGTCCTGGCCCGCGAGATCCTCGACAGCCGCGGCAACCCCACGGTCGAGGTCGATGTGCTCCTGGCCGACGGCTCGTTCGGCAGGGCCGCGGTCCCCTCCGGCGCCTCCACCGGTGCCCACGAGGCGCTCGAGCTCCGCGACGACGACCCCCGCCGGTTCGGCGGGCGGGGGGTCCTCCGGGCCGTGGCCAACGTGGTCGACGTGATCGCCCCGGTGCTCGTGGGAGCGGAGGCCCTCGACCAGCGGGAGGTGGACCGGCTCCTGCTCGACCTGGACGGGACCGAGGGGAAGTCGAAGCTCGGGGCGAACGCGATCCTCGGGGTCTCGCTCGCGGTGGCCAGGGCGGCGGCCGAGGCCCAGGGCCTCCCCCTCTACCGGTACCTGGGCGGGCCGGGCGCGCATCTGCTCCCGCTCCCCCTCCTGAACGTGATCAACGGTGGGGTCCACGCCGACAACGCGCTGGAGCCCCAGGAGTTCATGCTGGCCCCCGTGGGGGCGGCCTCGTTCGCCGAGGCCATCCGGTGGGGCGCGGAGGTCTACCACGCGCTGCGGGCCGGGCTGAGGGAACGGGGCCTGTCCACCGGGGTGGGCGACGAGGGCGGCTTCGCCCCCCAGGTGGCGACGGCCGCCCAGGCCTGCGAGCTCCTCGTGGAGGCCATCGGCCGGGCCGGGCTGGAGCCGGGCGACGAGGTGGCGCTGGCCCTCGATCCGGCCGCCACCGAGCTGTTCGCCCAGGGCCGCTACCGCCTGGAGGGCGCGGAGCGGACCGCGGAGGAGATGGTGGCGTTCTACGCCGGCCTCCTGGACGCGTTCCCCATCGTCTCCCTGGAGGACCCGCTGGCCGAGGACGACTGGGAGGGGTGGGCCGGGGCCACCGAGGCCCTGGGAGGCCGCTGCCAGATCGTGGGCGACGACCTGTTCGTCACGAACCCCGAGCGGCTGGAGCGGGGGATCCGGGAGGGGGTGGGGAACGCCATCCTCCTCAAGGTGAACCAGATCGGGACGCTCACCGAGACCCTCGACGTGGCCGACCTGGCCCGCCGCCACGCCTACGGCGCCGTGATCTCGCACCGCTCGGGGGAGACGGAGGACGCGACGATCGCCGACCTGGCCGTGGCGACCGGGGTGGGCCAGATCAAGGCCGGAGCCCCGGCTCGCGGCGAGCGGACGGCCAAGTACAACCAGCTGCTCCGGATCGAGGAGGAGCTGGGCGAGGCGGCCCGGTACGCGGGGCGGTCCCGCCTGGCCGGGGGAGCGCGGTGAGCGCCGGATCGGTCGGGGCCCGACCCTCGGGACGGGTCCGGGGGCCGGCGCCCGGGGCCCGGGGGGAGGCCGCGGCCCCCCGGCCCAGGCTGAGGCTGAGCTCCCGAGCGGCGGTTCTCGCCGTCCTCCTCACGGTCGTCGCCGTCTTCGCCGTGGCCCCCGCCCGGGCCTACCTCGACCAGCGGGCGACGATCGCCCGCCTGGAGCGCCGGGCCCAGGCCCTGACCCGGGCCAACGCCCGGCTCCAGGCGGAGATCGAGCGGCTGAAGGATCCCTCCGTGATCGAGCGGCTGGCCCGGGAGTGCCTGGGGATGGTCCGTCCCGGCGAGATCGCGTTCGTCGCGGTGCCTCGGCGGGGGGATCCCCCACCCGTCCGCTGCTGAGGGGCCGCGGCAGCGTTGCTCGTCTTGACGCTCCCTCCGAGCCTTTGGGAGGATGCGTGAGGGTTGGTCCGAGCGGGCCCAGGAGAGGAAGGGATCCCTATCAGCGAACTCGAGGTCGGCGCGGTCATCGAGGGGACCGTGCAACGCATCGTCCCGTACGGGGCGTTCATCCAGCTCGAGGGGGGGAGGCTCGGCCTGGTCCACATCTCCGAGATCGATCGGAACTACGTGAAGGACGTCCGCGAGCACCTCCGGGAGGGCGACGTCGTCCAGGCGAAGATCACGGCGATCAAGGAGGACGGCAAGATCGACCTGTCGATCAAGGCCCTCCAGGACCCCCAGCCCCGCCTGAGCCGGAAGCGGGGCAGCGACCCCGGCTTCGAGCAGATGCTCAAGCGGTTCATGCGCCAGAGCGAGGAGCGCCAGGTCGACTACAAGCGCTCCGTCGAGCACAAGCGCAAGTAGCCCGGCCCCGGCGTGGGCGAGCTCCGTCGAAGCGACCTCCGTACGGTCCGCCAGCAGCTCGGCCGGGAGCCCACCACCCCCTTCACCGTCGTCGCTCGCTGCCCGGGGGACCACCCGCTGGTGATCCGGAACCGGCCGCTCGACGTGAACGGGGACCCGTTCCCCACGCTCTACTGGCTCACCTGCCCGGAGGCCGTCCGGGCCGTGGCCCGCCTGGAGTCCGAGGGGTGGATCGCCCGGCTGAACGACCGCCTGCAGGAGGACGAGGGCTTCGATCGGGACCTGGAGGAGGCGCACGCGGCCTACGCGGCGGAGCGCGAGGACGAGTTCCCGGGGGCGGGGGCCTGGGGCGGGGTGGGGGGCACGCGGACCGGGGTGAAGTGCCTCCACGCCCACTACGCGTATCACCTGGCCGGGGGGGACGATCCGGTCGGCCGGTGGGTGGCGGAGCGGGTGGAGCCCGTGCACCCGGACGAGCGGCCGGGCCGGGTGGCAGCGGTGGACCAGGGGACGAACTCGATCCGGCTGCTCGTGGCCGAGCCCCTGGAGGACGGCGGCTACGGTGAGCTGGCCCGGGACATGGTGATCACCCGCCTGGGCAGGGGGGTGGACGCCACGGGCCGCCTGGACCCCGAGGCGGTGGCCCGGACCGTCGAGGTCCTGGCCCGGTACTGCCGGCGGGCCCGGGCCCTCCACGCCTGGCGGATCCGGGTGGCGGCGACGGCGGCCGTCCGGGAGGCGGCCGACCCGAGCGGTTACGCGGCGGCCGTCAGGGAGCACGCGGGCGGCGAGCTCGAGGTGATCGACGGGGAGCGGGAGGCCGGCCTGTCGTTCCTGGGGGCCACCTGGCGGCTCGCCGAGCCCGGCCCCTACCTCGTGCTCGACGTGGGAGGGGGGAGCACCGAGCTCGTGGTGGGGGAGGAGGCCCCGGAGGCCGCCGCCTCGCTCCGGATCGGGAGCGTCCGGCTCACCGAGCGCCACGTCCGCTCCGACCCCCCCTCCCCGGAGGATCTGGCCGGGATCGAGGCCGACGCGGAGGGCGCGCTGGCCGAGGCGGAGCGGGCCCTGCCCGTGGGGCGGGCCCGGACGCTGGTCGCCGTGGCGGGGACGGCCACCACGCTCCAGGCGCTGGCCCTGGGGCTGCCGTTCTACGACCCGGAGGCCATCCACCGCTCCTGGCTGTCCAGGGAGGACGCCGAGCGGGTGCTGCTCGACCTGGCCCGGATGACCACCCCGGAGCGGGCGGCGCTGCCGGTGATGGCCCGGGGCCGGGCGGACGTGATCGTGGCGGGCGGGGTGATCCTGGTGACGGTGATGCGGCGGTTCGGGTTCGACCGGGCCCTTGTGTCGGAGACCGACATCCTGGACGGACTGGCCATCGAGATGCTGGCCGGCCCGCTGCCCGGGCGGTGATCCTCGGACCGCGGACCGTGCTCGGTAACCTGTTCCCCCGTGTCGAAGCGGTCCCGGGAACGTCAGCTGGCCAAGCTCGCCGCGCGCCGAGCGGCCGAGCGGCGCCGCCGGCAGCGACGCCGGCAGCTCGTGGCGGGGATCGCGGCCGCCGTCGTCGTGGGCGCGGCGGGCCTGGGGTGGGTGGCCCTCCGCGGCG
>DATLZP010000372.1:0-7582 GCA_035573935.1 Actinomycetota bacterium | reverse complement strand
CCGCGGGTACGAGGGGACCTCCGCCGTGAGCTCCCGCGATTCGAGCTCCCACTTCTTCCGCCCCCCGTTCAGGAGCCTCACCCGGTCGAACCCCAGGTACTTGAGCAGCCAGTAGGCGTAGGCGGCGAACCAGTTGTTGTTCCCGCCGTAGAGGACGACCGTGGTTCCGGTGCCCACCCCGGCCCGGCGGAGGAGCTCGGTGAGCCCCTCCTGGTCCACGTAGTCCCGGCCCACGGGGGCGTGGAGGTCGGTGTTCCAGTTCCATCCCACGGCCCCCGGGATGTGCCCCTTCTCGTACGCCGTGGTGTCCTCGTCCACCTCGATCACCCGGATCTGTGGATCGTCCAGGTGCTCGGCGAGCCAGTCGGTCTCGACGAGCGCGTCGGGGTTGGCGTAGCCGGCCATGGTCGGAACCTCCTTCCTCCGCGGCGGAACGTACGGGTCGAGCGGGGATCGGGGCCGCCGGGCTCAGGCCCGGTCGGCGAGGTGCTGCGCCCGGGCCCGGGCGCAGCGGCCGGTACAGCACACCCGGTCGGGGATCATGGCCCCGACGAGACCGGCGCAGCGGGTCCGGATCAGTTCCCTACCTCCGGGGTCGGATCACCTGGGTGTGTACCGGCTGGGGGAGCCCGGTGTCAAGCCTCAGAAGATCCCGAGCGCCGCCTTGGCCTCCTCCGACATCATCTCCGGGGTCCAGGGCGGGCGGAAGACGAGCTCCGCGCGGAACCCCCGGACCCCCGGGACCTGGTCAAGCAGGTGCTGCATCTGCTGCTCGATCAGCGGGCCGATAGGGCATCCCATCGTGGTCAGGGTGTAGTCGACCTCCACGATGCCGTCCTCGACCCGGACGTCGTAGACGAGCCCGAGGTCCACGATGTTGATCCCGAGCTCCGGGTCGACCACCGAGCGGAGGGCCTCGCGCACCCGGTCCCGGAGGTCGTCCGGCGGGCCCGCCTCCGCGGCGGCCTCGCCCGGCCCCCTCGTCCCGGCCCCCTCCCGGTTGGGGTCCTGCTCCGAGATACGCGGATCGGCGTCCATCACCGTCTATCCTACTGGGGTCGCCGACAGCGCCGAGGGGACGACGGATGGCGATCCGAGCCTTGATCGTGGACGATCACCCCGTGACGCGGGACGGGCTGCGCTCCGCCCTGGAGCTCACGGAGGACGTCGAGGTCGTGGGGGAGGCCGCCACCGGGGAGGAGGCCATCGACCGGGCCGCCGAGCTGTCCCCGGACGTGGTGTTCATGGACGTCCGGATGCCGGGGATGGACGGGATCGAGGCCACCCGCCACATCCGGGAGCGCTCCCCCGGCACGCGGGTCATCCTCTTCACCGTCGACGAGTCCCGGGCGGCGATCTCGGACGCGATCCAGGCGGGCGTGTCGGGCTACCTGCTGAAGGATGCCTCGGCCGAGGAACTCGTGAACGCGGCCCGGATGGCCCTCGAGGGGAAGGCCGTGATCCACCCCCAGCTCACCCGGGCCTTCATCGAGGAGGTCCAGCTGGCCGACAAGCGGCCCGACCCCACCCCCCTCTCCCGCCGGGAGAAGGAGATCCTGCAGAAGGTCGCCTACGGCGCCACCACCAAGGAGGTGGCGAGGGACCTCGGCATCTCCCCCCACACCGTGAAGACGCACCTGGAGCGGATCTTCGAGAAGCTCGGGGCGAACGACCGGGCCCAGGCCGTGGCCATCGCCATCCGGAGCGGGCTGGTCGAGTAGCTCAACCCCCTCCCGGGGGGTCCGATACCTAAGCGATGCCCACGAAGGTCCTCCTCTGCGACGCGCCCGACGGGCTCGCCCTCCTCCAGTACGCCCTGCTCCGGTCGGGCGCGGAGCTGGAGGTGGAGGCCGCTCCCGACGGCTTCCGGGCCGTGGAGCTCGCCGCCCGCCTGCAGCCCGAGGTCGTGGTGTGCGAGATCGACCTGGAGGGCCTGGCCGGCACGGAGCTCGTCCGGCGGCTGCTGGCCTCCGCTCCCGGGGCCCGGCTCGTCTGCTGGACCGCCGTGGCCTCCGCCGGGTCCGCCGCCGAGATGCTCGGGGCGGGGGCGGTCGGCTACCTCCTGAAGGAGGACGGCCCGGACGGCATCGTCCGCGCCATCCGGGCCGCCGCCTCCGGGGTCGGCGTCGTCCTCTCCCCGAAGGTGGCGCGGCTGCTGGCGGACCGGTTCGCGGAGTCCCTCCGCCGCGACCAGGAGCTCGAGGAGTCGCTGGCCGAGGCCACGGGCAAGCTCGACGAGGTCCGGGCGGCGAAGGCGGAGTTCCTGGCGAACGTATCGCACGAGCTCCGGACGCCGGTCACCGTGGCCAAGGGCATCGCCTACGTCCTGCGGAACCGCGACGTGCCGGACCCGGAGCGGGAGGAGTTCCTGCACCAGCTCGAGGCGTCGCTCGACAAGCTGATGGGGATCGTGGACGAGATCCTCACCATCGCCGAGCTGGACCGGGGCACGCTCGCCCTGAACCTCCAGCAGGTGGACCTGGCACCGCTCCTCCGCCACCTGGCCGAGGAGGCGGCCCGGCGCTACCCCGAGCACCGGATCGACCACCGGGTGCCCGATCCGCTGCCCGCGATGGCCGACCCGGGGAGGATCTCCGAGGTCGTCCGGCAGCTCCTCGATAACGCGTGTCGGTACTCGCCCCCCCACGAGTCGGTCTCGCTCCAGGCCCGGGTGCTGGAGGAGGGCGTGGTGGTGTCCGTGACGGATCACGGCCTGGGCATGGCCCGGGAGGTGCTGTCCAGGGCGTTCGAAGAGCCGTTCTCGACCGGGGAGCGGGTGCTGCGCAAGGAGCGGGCCGGGGTGGGGCTCGGGCTCCACATGGCCCGTCAGCTGGTGGCGCAGCACGGGGGGGTCCTGTGGGCGGACCCACTGCCCTCCGGCGGGACGCGGGTGTCGTTCTGCCTGCCCGCGGACCGCGGCCAGCGGGTGATGGCCCCGCCGGTCCTTGCCCCCGAGGCCCCCCGGACCCCCTGATCCCCGACCCCCTGATCCCGGCCGGCGCCCCGCGGGCCGGCTGGCACCAGCCCCGCCCGGCGGTCTATGCTGCCGCCGAGGGTGCGGAGGACCATCGCCGGTCTCGTGATGGTGGTGGCCGCGGCGAACTGCCGCGACGTGGCGGCCACCGGCCCACCGGGCGCCCCCGGGCTCCGCGTCCACCCCTCCCCCAGCCCCTACAGCGTGGTCGAGGCCGGCGGGGTCCGGGCCCTGGTGCCGGACGCCTGGCAGCCCCTCCCGCTGGAGGACGGCGGTCCCCACCGGGGCCTGTACGCCTCGCCCAGGCCGGCGGCGTGGGACCGGATGGACGGGACCGTCGCCGGCATGGCCGCGCTCTGGGTCGATGCGACGGACGTCGGCGTCCCGAGCGACTACTACTACCTCGCCGCCACCGGTCCCGCGCTCCAGCGCCTGACCGGCTCCCCCGACTGCCGGTCGGAGGTGGAGCGGGTGTTCGCAGACCACCGTCCGTCCCTCCTCGCGGGGGCGCCGGCCTCCCCCGGGGACTACGTGGCCCGGGGGGAGGGGGTCTGCGCCACGCGGGGGACGCTGACCCGCTGGGCCTACTTCGTGGCCGCTCCCGGCTTCGGGCCGGTGCGGCGGCTGGGGATCCCCGGCTCCGGGCTGTACGTGGTCGTGGCCGTCGTCCCGGACTCCCGCCGGGCGGAGGTCGTGCTCGACCGGCTCGTGGACGCCGCGGAGTTCGGGGGGACCCCGATCTCGCAGATGATCGCCGCCGCCCGCGGCCGGACGGGGTAGGAACCCGGACGCGGTAGCATCATCGGTGCATGGGTGATGCCTACGACGTAGTCGTGGTGGGCGCGGGGACGGGGGGCTATTCCGCCGCCCTCCGCGCCGCCCAGCTCGGCAAACGCGTGGCGCTCGTCGAGCGGGACGACCGCCTGGGCGGCACCTGTCTCCTCCGGGGCTGCATCCCCACGAAGGCGCTGCTGCGATCGGCGGAGGTCCTGGACACGGTCCGCCGGGCAGAGGAGTGGGGGATCCGGGCCACCGGCGAGCCGGACCGGGAGGCGATCGGGGCGTTCCGGGACCGGATCGTGGACAAGATGGTGAAGGGCCTGACCGGCCTGGTCCGGGCCCGGGGGGTGGAGGTGGTGACGGGCACGGCCCGGCTGGTCGCCGGCCCCGCCGTCGAGGTGGACGGGCGGCGCCTGGAGGCCCCCGACGTCGTGATCGCCACCGGCTCCCGTCCCAAGCTCCTCCCGGGCGTCTCGGTGGGCGAGCGGGTCGTGACGAGCGACGAGGCCCTCCGCCTGGCGTCCGTCCCCCGCTCCGCGGTCGTGATCGGGGCGGGGGCCGTGGGTCTCGAGTTCGCGTCCTTCTACCGGTCGCTGGGGGCAGCGGTCACCATCCTCGAGGCCCTCCCCCGGATCGCGCCCCTCGAGGACGAGGACGTCTCGAAGGAGCTGGCCCGGGCCTTCCGCCGGCGCGGGATCCAGACCCACGCCGGTGCCACGGTGCGGAGCATCGAGGAGGGCGGGGACGGGGTCCAGGTGACCTTCGACGCCGGGGAGACGGCCACGGTGACAGCCGACCTGTGCCTGGTGGCCGTGGGGCGGGCGCCGGTGACGGAGGGGCTCGGCCTGGAGGAGGCGGGGGTCGAGCTGGACCGGGGGTTCGTGAAGGTCGACGGGCAGCTCCAGACATCCGTCCCCCACGTGTGGGCGGTGGGCGACGTGGCCGCCACGCCGCTCCAGCTCGCCCACGTCGCGTTCACCGAGGGCATCGCCGTGGCCGAGCGGATCGCCGGCCTGGACGTCCCGGAGATCGACTACCCGGGGATCCCCCGGGTCACGTACTGCTCGCCGGAGGTGGCCTCCGTGGGGCTCACCGAGGCCCAGGCCGCGGAGCGAGGGCTCGCGGTCGAGGTGGAGCGCCTCGACCTCCGGGCCATCGGGAAGGCGAACATCGTCGGCGAGGGGGGGATCGTGAAGCTGGTGGCGGAGCGCGATGGCCCCGTCCTCGGCGTCCACATGGTCGGCCCCCACGTGACCGACCTGATCTCGGAGGGCATGCTGATCACGAACTGGGAGGCCGCGCCGGCGGAGGTGGCCGCCCTCATCCATCCCCACCCGTCGCTGTCCGAGGCGCTGGGCGAGGCCCACCTCGCCCTCGCCGGGAAGCCGTTGCACTCCCCGTAGGAGGTCCCCATGGCCACCGCGGCACGGACCGAGACCGAGCTCTCCCGGGAGCAGCTCCACGAGCTCCTGTACCTCCTCAAGCTGTGCCGGTACTTCGACGAGCGGATGGAGGCCCTCTACCGGCAGGGCCGGCTGCCGGGGGCGATCTACTCCGGTCGGGGTCAGGAGGGCACGCACGTGGGGGCGGCCTACGCGCTCCGGCCCGAGGACTCGCTGTTCCCCACCCACCGGGACCTCAACGCCCAGTTCGCGAAGGGGGTCGACCTGAAGCGGGTGATGGCCCAGTTCTGGGGCCGGATCGACGGGTACACGCGGGGTCGCGACGGGAACAGCCACATGGGCGACTGGGAGGGGGCCCACACCTTCACCGTGATCTCCCACCTCCCGATCGCCTACCCGGTGGCCTGCGGGGCGGCGCTGGCCTACAAGCGCCGCGGGGAGCCCCGGGTGGCCATGGCGATCTGCGGCGACGGCGCCACCTCGAACGGTCGGTGGCACGAGGCCCTGAACGTCTCCGCCATCCACCGCCTGCCCGTGGTGTGGGTCGTCAACAACAACCAGTACGCGTACTCGACCCCGAACCCCCTGGAGTTCGCGGTGCCCACGATCGCGGAGCGCGCCGCCGCCTACGGCATGCCCGGCGTCCGCGTGGACGGCGCCGACGTGCTGGAGGTGTACGGGGCGGCCCGGGAGGCGGTGGAGCGGGCCCGGGCCGGCGAGGGGCCCACCCTCCTGGAATCGGTCTCGCTCCGGTGGCGGGGGCACGCCGGCCACGACCCCGCGAAGTACGTCCCGAAGGAGCTGCTCGAGGAGTTCACGACCAAGCGCGACCCGGTGCGGCGCTTCGAGGAGCACCTCCGGACCGAGGGCCTGATCGACGAGGCGGGCGTCGGGGCGATCGAGGAGCGGATCGCCCGGGAGTTCGACGAGGGCTACCGGTTCGCCCAGGCCTCGCCGTTCCCGGTGCCCGACGACGTGACCAGGGGCGTGTTCACCGACGACGGGTACTGGCGGAGCGAGCCGCCCCGCACCGGAGGGACCGGCTGATGGCCGGCCAGCAGGTCGAGGCGGGGGCGGCCGGCCACGGGGCGGAGCCCCGGGGCAAGCGGACCGAGGAGGGGGAGGCCACCTACCTGGTGGCGATCGCCGAGGCCCTGTGGGAGGAGATGGAGCGCGACGAGCGCGTGTTCCTGCTGGGCGAGGACATCGGCGTCTACGGCGGCGCCTTCAAGGTGACCGAGGGGTTCATCGACCGGTTCGGCCCGGAGCGCGTGATGGACACGCCGATCTGCGAGGAGACGATCGTGGGGCTCGCCATCGGCTCGGCGATGGAGGGGTTCCGACCGGTGGCCGAGTTCCAGTACGCCGACTTCATGTCGTCGGGGTTCGACGAGATCGTCACGACCGCGGCCCGCTACCACTACCGCTCCGGGGTGCCGATCCCCATCGTCCTCCGCGGGCCGTCGGGGGGCGGCGTGCGGGCCAGCGCCTTCCACTCCACGAACCCGGAGGCCTGGTTCGCCCACCAGCCCGGGCTCAAGGTGATCTGCCCGGCGTTCCCGGGCGACGCGAAGGGGCTGCTCAAGGCGGCGATCCGTGACGACAACCCGGTGGTGTTCCTGGAGCACAAGTGGATCTACCGCCGGGTGAAGGAGGTGGTGCCCGACGACCCCGACTTCCTGGTCCCGATCGGGAAGGCGGACGTGAAGCGGGCCGGCGACGACCTCACGATCGTGGCCTACGGCGCGATGGTCCACAAGGCGCTGGAGGCGGCCGAGAACCTCGCCGGGCGCGGGGTGTCCGCGGAGGTCGTCGACCTCCGCACGGTCTACCCGCTCGACGCCGAGACCGTGCTGACGAGCGTCGAGAAGACGAGCCGGGCCCTCGTGGTCTACGAGACGAACCGGTTCCTGGGGGTGGGGGCGGAGGTGGCGGCGACGATCGCCGAGCAGGCCTTCGACCACCTCGACGCCCCCGTGATGCGCCTCGCCCCGCCGCACACGCCGGTGCCGTTCTCGCCCCCGCTCGAGGACGCCTACCTGCCCCAGGTCGAGGACATCGAGAAGGCGGTCGAGCAGCTGTCCGCGTGGTGAGCCGGGAGGCGCGATGACGTCGATCACGATGCCCCAGCTCGGCGAGACGATCGTCGAGGGCACGATCCTGAAGTGGCTGAAGCGCGAGGGCGACCGCGTGGAGCGCGACGAGCCCCTGTTCGAGATCTCGACGGACAAGGTCGACACCGAGGTGCCGTCGCCCGCCGCCGGGGTCCTGGCCAGGATCCTGGTCCAGGAGGGCGAGACGGTCAAGGTCGGCACGCCGCTGGCGGAGATCGAGGAGGAGGGCGGCGCCGCCGGGGCGCCTGCCGCGGAGGGGACGACGCCCGGGGCCGAGGAGGGGCGAGCGGCGTCCCCCGAGCGGGCGGAGG
>DATLZP010000371.1:0-5100 GCA_035573935.1 Actinomycetota bacterium | reverse complement strand
GCCCTCGGGCCCGGGCCGGACGACCTCCACCGGCGGCCAGCGCCGACCCGCCGGCTCCACCATGGGGATCCCCAGGGCGGCCGCCTCCACCGAGGGGCAGGTCGCCGACAGGACGCAGGCCGCCCCCTCCAGCCGGGCCCGGGCCAGGGCCACCTCCCGCACGTGGTGGGAGGGAGCCCGCTCCTCGCGATGCCCCGGGTGGCTCTCCCGCGAGACCAGCAGGAGGCCCAGGTCGGCCAGGGGGGCGAAGACGGCGGGCCGCGTCCCCACCACCACGTCGCACCCCTCCTCGGCCATCGCCAGCCAGGTCCGATAGCGCTCCCGGCGGTCCCCTCCCAGGAAGGCGCGGGCCCGCGTCCCGAACGCCTCAAGGACGGCGGCCGCGGTGGCGGGGAGGGGGTCGGCCTCCGGCACGAGGACGATGGCCCGGCGCCCCCCGGCCAGGCAGGCCCCGACGAGCTCCACGGCCACCGCGACCTCCTCGTCCGGCGCCGGCCGCAGCAGGAAGCCCCCCGCCCCGGCGGAGACGGCCCGGAGCAGCTCCCGGCCGCCCCGGTAGCCGGAGAGGTCCACCGGCCAGGGGAGGCCGGCCGGGGAGGGCCGCCCCGGCCCCGCGGGGGTCCCCGCCGTCCGTTCCTCCGAAGCCACCCGCGGGGGGTGGGAGCGGGCGATCACGGCGGCCAGGGGCGCCACGTACCGCTCGGAGATCCAGCGGAACAGCGCCAGCATCCGCCGGTCGAAGAAGCGCACGGGGGAGACCACCCGGCGCACGGGGAGGATCCGCGGGGGGACCTCCCCCGCCGGCCCCAGGACCCATCCCCGGACCGCCCGGCCGTGGAACGGCACCTGCACCAGGCTCCCCACGCCGGCGCCGAGCTCCCCGGGGAGCTCGTACGTGAACGGCCGATCCAGGGACAGGACCGGGCGGTCCACGCAGATCGCCACCGGGCCAGAGAGGACGGCGCGCTCCCCCACGGCTCGGGGGCTCCCCCGCCGGGGCCGGCTAGCCGAAGGCCCGCCGGAGCTCGTCGGCCCGGTCGGTCTCCTCCCAGGGGAAGCCCTTCCGGCCGAAGTGCCCGTAGGCGGCGGTCTCCTTGTAGATGGGGCGGCGGAGGTCGAGGTCCCGGATGATGGCCGCCGGGCGGAAGTCGAACGCCTCGGCGAGCAGGGACTCGATCCTCCGGGGGTCCACCTGCTCGGTGCCGAACGTGTCCACCGAGACCGACACGGGGTGGGCCCGCCCGATCGCGTAGGCCAGCTGGAGCTGGAACCGGTCGGCCAGGCCCGCCGCCACGACGTTCTTCGCCACGTACCGCGCCATATAGGCCGCGGAGCGGTCCACCTTCGTGGGGTCCTTGCCCGAGAAGCAGCCCCCGCCGTGGGGGGCCCGGCCCCCGTAGCTGTCCACCATGATCTTCCGACCGGTGAGGCCGGTGTCGGCCTTGGGGCCCCCGATCTCGAAGCGCCCGGTGGGGTTCACGAGCGGCGGGGCCATCCGGCTGGCGTCCACGTCGGGGAACTCCCGGAGCACGGGGTCGATCACGTGCTCCACGACGTCGGGGGTGAGGAGGGTCTCGACGTCCACCTCCTCCCGGTGCTGCGCCGAGATGATCACGGTCTCGACCCCGACCGGGACGTCGGCCTCGTAGCGGATCGTGACCTGGCTCTTCCCGTCCGGCCGCAGGTACGGAACGACGCCCGCCTTGCGGACGTCGGCCAGGCGCTTGGCAAGGCGGTGGGCCATGGCGATGGGGAGCGGCATCAGCTCCTCCGTCTCCCGGCAGGCGTAGCCGAACATCATCCCCTGGTCGCCGGCCCCCAGCGCGTCGAGCTCGTCGGCCGAGCCCACCCGGTGCTCGAGCGCGTCGTCCACGCCCCGGGCGATGTCGGCCGACTGCTCCTGGATCGCCGTGAGGACGCCGCAGGTCTCCCCGTCCAGGCCGAACTTGGCGTCGATGTAGCCGATGTCGAGGATCGTCCGCCGGACGACGGCCGGGATGTCGACGTAGCCGGAGGTCGTGATCTCCCCCGCCACGATCACGACGCCGGTGGTGACGAGCGTCTCGCAGGCCACCCGGCCCTCCGGGTCCACCTCGAGGATAGCGTCCAGGACGGCGTCGGAGATCTGGTCGGCCAGCTTGTCGGGGTGCCCCTCGGTCACCGACTCCGAGGTGAAGAGGTAGGACCGGCCCATGGCGGGCGTCATCCTACACCGGAGCGCTCCGCCGCCCTACGAGGGGAGGAGCTTGGCCAGCCGGTCGCACAGCTCGGCCGCCAGCTCCCGCTTCGTCCAGGTCCGGAGGGGGAGGTCGTCGCCGGCCCGGGACAGGATCGCCGCCCGGTTGGTCTCCGAGCCGAAGCCGGTCCCCTCCCGCCCCACCTCGTTCGCCACGACCAGGTCGAGGTGCTTGCGCTCCAGCTTCGCCCGGCCCGAGGCCTCCACGTCCTCGGTCTCGGCCGCGAACCCCACCAGGATCCGGTCCCCCTTCCGCTCCCCGAGCTCCCGGAGGATGTCGGGGGTGGGGACCAGGCGGAGCTCCGGCGGGCCCTCCTCCTTCCTCCGCTTCCCCGGGAGCGGCCGGTCCGGCCGGAAGTCGGCCACCGCCGCCGCCATCACGACGGCGTCCGCGTCGTCGAAGCGCGCGGCCACGGCGTCCCGCATCTCCTGGGCCGTCGTCACCCGGACGACCTCCACCCCCGGCGGCGGCTCCACGGTCCCCGGCCCCAGGACGAGCGTCACGGCGGCCCCCCGGGCCCATGCCTCCCGGGCCACCTCCACCCCCATCCGCCCGCTGGAGCGGTTCCCCAGGAACCGCACCGCGTCCACCGGCTCGAACGTGGGGCCGGCCGTGACCAGGATCCGCCGCCCGGCCAGGGCCCGGTCCCGGGCCAGGACGTCCTCCGCCGCGGCCAGGATCTCCTCCGGCTCGGCCATCCGGCCCATCCCCTCGTCCCCGGCGGCCAGGGGCCCGGCGGCCGGCCCCACGATCCTCGCCCCCCGGGCGGCAAGGGCCCGGACGTGCTCCGCCGTGGCCGGGTGCTCCCACATCCCGGTGTGCATCGCCGGCGCCGCCACCAGCGGGCAGGTGGCCTCGAGGAGGGCCGACGTCACGAGGTCGTCGGCCAGCCCCAGGGCCAGGCGGGCGATGGCGTGGGCGGTGGCGGGGGCCACGATGGCCAGGTCGGCCTCCCGGGCCAGGCGGACGTGGAGGACGCTCCCCGGCTCCTCGAAGACCGAGGTGTGGGCGGGCCGGCCGGTCAGGGCGGCGAAGGTGTCGGGGCCCACGAAGCGGGCGGCGGCCTCGGTCAGTGCCACCCGGACCTCCGCCCCGGCCTGCACCAGGAGCCGCGCCAGGTGGACCGCCTTGTAGGCGGCGATCCCCCCGGAGACGCACAGCAGCAACCGGCGTCCCGCGAGCGGGCTGGCCCGCACTCCGGCCTCCCTCCGGGCCGGGGCCGGGGGCTACTTGATCCCGACGCCCTCCGGCCGCTCGGCCGTGATCTTCGCCTCGGCGATCTCCTGCAGGGCGAGCGAGAGCGGCTTGTTCCGCAGCCCGCCGGTCTCCACGAGCGGCGGGACGAACTCGCCCCGGCCCTCGCCGAGCTGGTTGTAGTAGCTGTTGATCTCGCGCGCCCGCTTGGCGGCGAGGATCACGAGCGTGTACTTCGAATCGACCTTCGCCAGCAGGTCGTCGATCTTGGGCTCGATCATCGGGGTTGGTCCTCCGGTCCCGGGTCCTGGCGGTGCGCTGCGATGATAGCAAGGACCTCCCCCGCCGCCCGCTCCAGGTGGTCGTTCACCACGACGTGGTCGAACCGCGGGGCCTCGGCCAGCTCCCGGTCGGCGCGGGCCAGGCGGCGGCGGAGCGCCTCCTCGTCCTCGGTCCCCCGGGCCCGGAGCCGGCGGGCCAGCTCCTCCCGGGAGGGGGGGACGAGGAACACGAGCACGGCGTCCGGCACGCGTTCCTTCACCTGGCGGGCCCCCTGGACGTCGATGTCGAGGAGCACGTCCCGACCGGCCGCCCGGGCCTCCTCGATCGGCCCGCCGGGCGTGCCGTAGCGGTGGCCGAACACCTCGGCCCATTCCAGGAGCTCGCCCCGGGCCAGCCGGGCGTCGAACTCCTCCTCCGACACGAACCGGTAGTCGCGGCCCGGCACCTCGCCCGGGCGGGGGGCCCGGGTCGACAGCGACACCGAGAACCACAGGCCCTCGGGGTCCAGCTCCAGGAGCCGGCGGACGACGCTCCCCTTGCCGACGCCCGAGGGCCCGGAGATCACGACGAGCGCGCCCCGGCGGGACAGCGCCCTACTTCTTCGCGAAGCGCTCGAGCAGCATGTCCCGCTGCTTGGCCCCGAGGCCGCGGATCCGGCGGCTGGCCGAGATGTCGAGCTCCTCCATGAGCTTCCGTGCCCGGACCTTCCCCACCCCGGGCAGGGACTCGAGGACCGTGGAGACCTTCATCTTGCCGACGGTGTCGTCGTCGGACCTCGTGAGGAGGTCCCGGAGGGTGCGCTTCCCGGACTTCAGTTCGGCCTTGATCTCCGCGCGCTTCCGCCGGGCCTCGGCGGCCTTCTCCAGCGCGCGCTTGCGGTCCTCGGGAGACAGGGTCGGTAGCGGCATTCCACGCTCCTTCGCTCGGGGGCCTGGGAACCGGGCGATTATAGACACCGCCCTCCGCCAGGGGCAACGCGAGACCCGCTCCGACCTGCGGTTCCGCTCTCCTCCCTCGACCTACGGTGGAGGTCGAAGCGATGGTCAGCGGATCTCGGCCAGGAGCGCCCGGGCCGCGGCCACCGGGTCCGGCGCCTCCGTCACCGGGCGACCCACCACCAGGTGGTCGGCCCCCCGGGCCATGGCCTCCCCCGGCGTGAGGACCCTGGCGTGGTCGTGCCCGTCGGTCCCGGCGGGCCGCACGCCCGGCACGACGAGCCGCACCTCCTCCCCCAGGACCTCGCGGACGGTCCGGACGTCTTCCCCGGAGACGACCACGGCCCGGGCCCCGGCCGCCCGGGCCTCGAACGCGAGCGAGGCCGGGCTGGCCAGCCCCTCGCCGGCCTGGCTGGAGAGCACGACCACGGCGGCCACGAGCGGCGGGGGGC
>DATLZP010000370.1:0-2871 GCA_035573935.1 Actinomycetota bacterium | reverse complement strand
CACGAAGCACCACAGCCCCTCCCCCTTCACCGGGTCCGGCATCCCCACCGCCGCCGACTCCGCCACCGCGGGGTGGTCGGCCAGGACGCTCTCCACCTCCGCCGGGCCCAGCCGCTTCCCGGCGATCTGGATCGTGTCGTCCGAGCGGCCGTGGAGGAACCAGAACCCATCCTCGTCCACGCTGGCCCAGTCCCCGTGGGTCCACACGCCGGGGAAGCGCCGCCAGTAGGTGTCGAGGTAGCGCTCGGGGTCGCCCCAGATCCCCCGGGTCATGGCCGGCCAGGGCTTGCGGCAGACGAGCTCGCCGACCTCCCCCGGCGCCGCCTCCGTCCCGTCCGGCCGGTAGACCGCGACGTCCATCCCGAGGGCCGGGCCGCGGAGCGTGCAGGGCTTCAGGTCGCAGATCGGCAGGGGGGAGAGGAAGCACGCGCCGACCTCGGTCCCGCCGGAGAGGTTGATGATGGGGCACCGGAACCCCCCCACCTCCCGGAACAGCCACAGGTAGGGCTCCGGGTTCCACGGCTCGCCGGTCGAGCCGATGATCCGGAGCGACGACAGGTCGTGGGCGCGGACCGGCTCCTCCCCGTGGGGGATCAGCGAGCGGATCAGGGTGGGGGAGACGCCGAGCGTGGTCACCCGGTGCCGCTCCACCGTGGCCCACAGCCGGTCCGGGCCGGGATGGGTCGGCGCCCCCTCCACGAGCAGGACGGTCCCCCCCAGGGCGCCGGCCCCCACGATCTCCCAGGGCCCCATGATCCAGCCCAGGTCGGTCACCCAGTACAGGAGCTCCCCGGGGTGGAGGTCCACCTGGTAGGCGACCTCCTCGGCGATCTTCACCAGGAACCCGCCGTGGACGTGGACCGCGCCCTTGGGCCGGCCGGTCGTCCCGCTCGTGTAGCCGATGAACAGCGGGTGCTCGGCGTCGAACGGCTCGGCCTCGTAGCGGGCGGGCTGCGCCCCGAGCAGCTCGTCCCAGCGCACGTCGCGCCGCGGGTCCCGGGGGGCGTCCGGGCGATCTAGTCTGGGCCAGACTACTACGCGCTCCACGCACCCGGCGGCGTCGGCCGCCCGGTCGGCGGTCTCCTTCACCGGCACGACCTCCCCCTTCCGGAGGAAGCCGTCCGCGGTGAGGAGCACGCGGGCCCCGGCGTCCGCCAGGCGGGCCGCCACCGCGTCGGCGGCGAAGCCGCTGAAGATGGGGATCGAGATCGCCCCCACCTTGGCGCAGGCGTGGAAGGCGGCCACGGCCTCCGGGGACATCGGCAGGAGGATCCCCACCGGGTCGCGGGGCCCCACCCCCAGGCTCCGCAGGCCGTGGGCCAGGCGGTCCACGAGCTCCCGGAGCTCCCGGTAGGCGAGGGTCCGGACCTCCCGGTCCTCGCCCTCCCAGACCACGGCCGGCGCGTCCGGGGTGGCCTCGGCCCAGCGGTCCACGCAGTTCGCGGCGAGGTTCAACCGCCCGCCGACGAACCAGGTGGCCCAGGCCGGACCCCGGCCGGCGTCGAGCACGCGCTCGTAGGGGACGTCGAACCGCAGGTCGAGGTCGCGGACCACCGCGTCCCAGAACCACTCGACGTCGGCGGTGGATCGAAAGACGAGCTCCTCGTAGCTCCCGATGCCCTCGGCCCGCATGAACCGGGTGACGTTGGCCCGCTCCACGTGCTCCGGCGTCGGGCGCCAGATCACCCCCGTCGGCTCGGGCCGCGCCTGCTCCATCGCCTTCGGGTATAACGGAAACCGGATGGAACCGCATGCCGCCGTGGTCGGGGTTGGCCACACGGGCTGCGTCCCCCGCCTGGCCGGGGTCTCCTCCCGCGAGCTGATGCACGAGGCGGCCCGCCGGGCCTACGCCGAGGCCGGGATCGACCCCCGCAGGGACGTGGACTCGTTCGTCTGCGTCTCTGAGGACCTCGAGGAGGGGACCAGCATCTTCGACGAGTACGTGCCCGACCAGCTGGGGGCGGTCCGGCGGCCGGTCCAGACGGTCACGGCGGACGGTCTCCACGGCGTGGCCACGGCGGTGATGCTCCTGCGGGCCGGCGCGGCCCGGGTCGTGGTGGTGGAGGGGCACCGGAAGGCCTCCGACGTCCGCACCCCGGGGCGGGTGGAGCGGTTCGCGCTGGACCCGGTGTGGAACCGCCCCCTGGAGGTGCCGATCCCCGCGCTGGCCGGGCTGGAGATGCATCGGTTCCTCGAGGTCTCCGGGGAGACCGAGGAGCGCTGCGCGTGGGTGGCCGCCCGGCACCGACGGGCGGCGCTGGCGAACCCGCTCGCGGCCTACGGGGCCGACCTCACGGCGGAGGAGGTGCTGGGGTCGCCGCCCCTGTCCTGGCCCCTCACGGCGCTCGAGCTTGCGGCGCCGGCCGACGGCGCGGTGGTCGTGGTGCTGGCCCGGCCGGACCGGGCGGCGGAGCTCACGGACCGGCCGGTCTGGCTGACGGGGGTGGGGTGGGCGAACGGCGCCGGCTCGCTGGAGAGCCGGGACTGGGGACGGGCCACCGCGGTCGAGAGGGCGGCGGCCATGGCGTTCCGGCAGGCGGGGATCGACGACCCCGGGTCGCAGGTGGACGTGGCCGAGGTGGACGACGGCTACGCCCACCGGGCGCTGATGCACGTGGAGGCGCTGGGGCTGGCCGGGCCCGGCGAGGCGGGGGCGGCCCTGGAGGCCGGGAGGCTCGACCGGGACGGCAGGTCGCGGGTGAACCCCTCGGGCGGCGCCCTGGGCGAGGGGCACCTGGGCGAGGGGAACGGCCTGGCCCGCCTGGCGGCCTGCGTGCGGCAGCTCCGGGGGGAGGCCGGCCCGGCCCAGGTCCCGGGGGCCCGGGTGGCCGTGGCGCAGTCGTGGCGGGGGATGCCCTCGGACGCGGCGGC
>DATLZP010000369.1:0-3036 GCA_035573935.1 Actinomycetota bacterium | reverse complement strand
GAGGCCGGGACTCCAGCTTCACCAGGTTGATCCCCCGCTCGGCGAAGGGCCGGAGGGAGGGGCCGGGCCCTCGCCCCCCGCCTCCCCGTCGGCCTCGACCGCCTCCCCCGTGGCCACCGCGCCCCCCTCCACCCCTCCGGGCCCGCCGCCCCCCTCGCCCACGCCGGCCCCCATCAACACCGCGATCGCCGGCCTCACGACGTTCCGCGGGAACGCCACCCGCACCTACTACGGGGAGGGGCCCCTGCCCCGCCGGCCCGTGGTCCGGTGGCGGTACCCGGCCTCGGGGGCGATGTGCATGCGCTCCACGGCAGGGGGGGAGACGAAGCTCTGGTGCGGGACGGGGTGGACCGGGCAGCCCAACGTCCTGGAGCACGAGGACGGCACGGTCGAGGTCCGCTTCGGCGCCTACGACGGCCGGTACCACTTCCTCGAGGGTCGGACGGGCGAGCCGCTCCGGCCCGATCTGGTGACCGGAGACCTGGCCAAGGGGTCCGCGACCTCCGATCCCGACGGCTACCCCCTGTACTACGCGGGCTCCCGGGACGACCTGTTCCGCGTCGTGGCCCTGGACCGGGACCGGCCCACCGTGCTCTGGACGCTCCACGGGGAGACGAGCGTGCCGAACCCGGTCTGGAACGACGACTGGGACGGGGCGGCCCTGGTGATCGACGACCACCTGTTCGTGGGGGGCGAGAACTCCTGGTTCTACGCGGTCCGGCTCCACCGGGGCTACGACCGACGAGGGCGGGTCACCGTGGACCCGGAGGTCGTGGCGGCCGTCCCGGGGTTCGACGACGCCCTGATCCGCGCGCTGGGCGACACCGACGTCTCGATTGAGGGGAGCGTCGCGTTCCACGACGGCGTGGTGTACTTCGCCAACTCCGGCGGGCTGGTCCAGGGGTGGGACGTGTCCGACGTCCTGGAGGGCGGGGACCGGGTCCGGCGGGTGTTCCGGTTCTGGGCGGGGGACGACGTGGATGCGACGGTGGTGATCGACGAGGAGGGGTTCCTCTACGTCGCCGCCGAGCTCCAGCGGTTCACGGCCCGGGCCCTCCGGGTCGGCCAGCTGATGAAGCTCGATCCCCGCCGGTCCCGGGACCCCCTCGTCTGGTCGGTGGCGCTCACGGAGCGGGGCGGGGACGGGCTGGCCGGGGCCTGGGCCACCCCGGCCCTCCACGGGGACGTGGTCTACGCGGCGACGAACGCCGGGGAGCTCCTGGCCGTGGACCGCCGCCGGGGCTCCGTGCTGTGGCGGCGCCGGCTGCCCGGGCCCACCTGGTCGTCGCCGGTCGTGGTGGACGACGTGCTCCTCCAGGGGGACTGCGCGGGCGTCCTCCACGCCTACGACGTCTCCCGGCCCCGCCGACCGCCCCCCGAGCGCTGGTCGGTGCGCCTCGACGGGTGCATCGAGTCCACGCCCGCCGTCTGGCACGGATGGATCTTCGTCGGCACCCGGGGGGGCGGTTTCTACGCGATCGCCGACCGTCGGGCGAGCTGAGGAAGCCGGCCCGGATCAGGAGAAGGCGCCGGGCCGGATCAGCTCCACGAACGCCCGGATCTCCGCGGTGCGCCAGGCCGCCAGGGCCACCCCCAGGGCGAGCAGGCCGGCGAACCCGAGGATCCGCAGGGCCGGCCGGGCCCGCTCCGGCCCCATCCCCTCGGCCAGCGCCCCGGCGGCGAGCCCGGCCAGCAGCCCGCCCAGGTGGGCCCGGTTGTCCACGCCGGGGAACGTCAGGCCGAAGACCAGGTTGATGCCAATGATGGTGAGCGCCCAGCGGAGGTTGGCCGAGGCGATCGCCAGGTGCCGTCGCCGGTAGTTGAAGGCGATGAACGCCCCGAGGAGCCCGACGATCGCGCCCGAGGCGCCGACGCCCACCGAGAACAGGCCCTGGGGGTCCAGCGACCCGAACGCATACGAGGCGACGCTTCCCAGGAAGCCCGACACGAAGTAGATCGCGAGGAACCGGGCCCGCCCGAACGTGCCCTCGACGAGCGTCCCGAAGAGCCAGAGGGCGTAGGCGTTCAGGGCCAGGTGGATGAGGTTCGCGTGGAGGAACATGGCGGTGACGAGGCGCCACTGCTGGCCGCCGGCCACGAGGATCGGCACCTGGGCCCCGAGGTCCACCAGGGTCCGCCCCGAGATGCCGCCCATCGCCCGGCCGGCCCCCAGGGCGAGCTCGAGCACGAACATGGCCAGGATGGCCACGAGGAGGGCCCGCGTCGCGGTGATCCCGCCCATGGCCACACGTCTCCCCCCGCCGCGGAAGGCCCGCCGGGCCTCCGCCACGCACGTGGGGCAGTGGTGGCCGACCGGGGCCGGGATCATGCAGGCCGGGCAGATGGGACGGCCGCACCGCGTGCACCGGACGGCCGTCCGCTCGTCGGGGTGGCGGTAGCACGCCTCGAGGGGCGGAGCGGGCGGGCGCGGCGGCTCGTCCATCGGCGCCATGGTACGGGGTGGGCACCTCCCCGCCCCTGCGGCCGGCGCCCTCAGCCCGCCCGGAGCTCCTCCAGGAGCGGGCGGAGCGACGGGTGGAGGGGGAACCGGGCCAGGAGCGGTGCCACGCCGGGCGGCCGGGCCGGTCCGTGGGGGAGGGCCACGACGTCCAGCAGCTCCAGCTCGACCCGCTCGAACACGCCCCCCGCCGGGAGGTCCTCGGCCAGGAGCTTCGTCCCCCCGGCCACGCAGATCGTCCGGATCCCCGCCCTCCTCGCCGCCCTGCACAGGGCAAGGGTCCCCACCTTGTTCACGACGCCGCCGGGGCCGATGGCGTCGGCCCCGAACAACGCCGCCTCCGCCCCCGGGTCGACCAGCGCCTCCTCGTCGGGCACGACGCGGACGTCGGCGAGGTGCTCCCGGAGGGCGGCGGCCAGCCGAGCGCCCTCCCCGCCGGGGTGGGACGCCATGCAGCGGACCCGATCGGGCCGGCGGCGCCGGAGCGCTCGGAGCAGGCCCGAGGACCAGGAGATCGTGAGCACGGACCCGGGCAGGAGGGAGGCCGCGACGTCCGCCGCGTCCTCGTCCCGTTCCAG
>DATLZP010000368.1:0-7111 GCA_035573935.1 Actinomycetota bacterium | reverse complement strand
CGGCCTGCTGGAGCCGGGGCGGTTCGACCTGGCCGGCTTCTGCGTGGGAGCGGTGGAGGAGGAACGGCTCCTCGGCCCCCACCGGGTCCGGGAGGGCGACGCGCTGGTGGGGCTGGCGTCCTCCGGCCTCCACGCGAACGGCTACGCGCTGGTGCGCAGGGCGCTGCTGGAGGAGGCCGGGTACCGCCTGGACGACGCGCTCCCCCGCCTGGGCCGGACCCTGGCCGACGAGCTGCTCGAGCCGACCGCGATCTACGCCCCGCTCGTCGCGGCCCTGGCCCGCGACGGGCTGGTCTCGGCCGCCGCCCACGTCACGGGGGGCGGTCTCGTGGAGAACCTGCCGCGGGCCCTCCCCGCGGACCTGGGCGCGGAGCTGGAGCCGGGGTCCTGGCCGATCCCGGAGGTCTTCCGCCTCGTCCAGGAGGCGTCCGGCGCCTCCGATCAGGAGATGCGTTCCACGTTCAACCTGGGCCTGGGGATGGTCCTGGTGGTCCCCCCCGACCGGGTGGAGGCCGCCCGGTCCCGGGCCGAGGCGGCGGGGATGGCCGCCTACCGGGTGGGTCGGGTGGCCCCGGCCCCCGGCCTGCGGTTCGGCCCCCCGAGCGCGTAGGCCCGCATCCTCGCCCGGCGGCGCGTCGCGGGGCCCCCCGAGCCGGGCCACGGCCGCCTCCGCCGGTCCCATCCCCGGCCGGGGATGGGACTAGGACCTGTGGCCGGAGCGAACCCCCAGCCCGCCCTATCCAGCGCCGCGGCCCGGAGGCCGTTACCTGTCGTGTGATGGTGGAGGAGCGGGCGCCGTCCAGCGTCCTCGTGGTCGACGACGAGCCGCAGGTGGCCTGGGTGCTCCGGTTCAGCCTGGAGGCCGAGGGCTATCGCACGCTCACGGCCCGGGACGGGGTGGCCGCCCTGGAGGCGGTCCGGGAGCACCGCCCGACCCTCATGCTCCTCGACATCATGATGCCCACGATGGACGGCTGGAGCGTCCTGGAGGAGATGCGGCGGATCCCGGCCGGGGAGCGGCCCCGCGTGGTCGTGGTCTCCGCCCTGGCCAGCCTCCGGGATCGGGCCCGTGCCGCGGAGCTCGGGGCCGACGCCTTCGTCCCCAAGCCGTTCGACGTGGACGAGCTCCTCGGGGTCCTCCACGACCTCGAGCGGGCGAGCTGACCCCTTTCCCCCCTCCGGTCGGCTCGTCGGCGGCCCGGTCCCCCGACCCCGGGCCGCCCTGCCCGCTCACCGCGGGAACCGCTGGCGCTCCGCCGGCACGACGGTGGTGCCCACCGCCCGGCAGGTGAGGATGGGTTGCTCCAAGAACTCCGCCGCGGAGTCCGAGAGGTCGGGCCTGGCCCCGCCCACCTTCCAGATCTCGAACTCGCACGTGCGGGAGGTCCTCCCCACGGAGACGATCCGGCCCCGGGCCTCGATCCAGTCGCCGGCCCGGAGGGGGTGGAGGAACTCCACGGACGCGTAGGCGCGGAACAGCCCCTCGTCCCCGTCGTGGCGCATCGCGAGCTCCGTGATCAGGTCCCCGATGATCTCGAGCTGTCGGGCGCCGGCCACCAGGCCGCCGCCGTAGTGGGCGTCCTCGGCCCCCAGCCGGAGCCGGATGAACGCGGTCGGAAGCTCCACCGTCCCTCCCTCCTCGTGGCTTGGGCCCGCCGACCGGGGTCAGGGCCCCACGACCTTCCCGAAGCGGACGCCGCGGGCCGGCACCCGGGCCAGCGCGCCGTCCCGCCGGCGGACCAGGAACGTCTCGGCCTCCTCGTCGTAGGCCTCCAGGATCCCCACGGCCTCCCCCACGTACCCGTTCGGCAGCTCGAACTGGAACGTGACCCGCTTGCCGAGGTCGTCGGGGGTGACGAGGTTCCTCCGCTCCATGGCGGGCGGAAGCCTACCGCGGGCCCACCCGGGCGATGCGCCCGGGGGGCGGCTCGGGGAACGCCTCGGGGTGGACGGCCCAGGCCAGGAGCTCGAGCCCCTCCACGAGGCGGGGCCCGGGCCGGGAGAAGTACGAGGTGGCGTCCACGGCGAACACGTTCCCCTCCCGAGCGGCCGGCGTATCGGCGAAGTCCGGCAGCCGGAGGAGGGTCGCGGCCTCCTCCTCCGCCTCGTCGAGGTAGTAGCCGCACGGCATGCACACGATGACCTCCGGGCCGGCCTGCGCCACCTGGTGCCAGCCGACGACGCGGGAGGACGCTCCCTTCTCGCTCAGCAGGGGCACGCCCCCCACGGCCTCCACCATCTCCGGCACCCAGTGTCCCGCGGCGAACGGGGGGTCGGACCACTCCAGGCAGAAGACGCTGATCGCGGGGAGCCGCTGCGCGGTTACCCGGACCCAGGCCACCCGCTCCCGGAGGGAGCCCACGAGCTCCTCGGCCCGCTCCTCGCGGCCCAGGAGCTTCCCCACGGCCCGGATCGTCTCCAGCACGTCCTCCAGCGTGGCGGGATCGAGCGAGAGGACCCTCGCGTCGGTCGCGCCGAGCTCCTCCAGGGCCCGTTCGACCTGGCCGGTGGGGACCGCGCACACGCGGCACAGGTCCTGGGTGAGGATCACGTCGGGCCGGAGCTCCCGGATCAGCTCCCTCTCCAGGACGTACAGCGGCTCCTTCCGGTCCATCCGGTCCCGGACCGCCCGATCGATCTCCCCGGCCGAGCGGGGGAGCCCGTGGGGCAGCGCGGTGCGGACCACCACGGGCTTCGTCGTCACCTCCGGGGGATGGTCGCACTCGTCGGTGACCCCCACGAGGTCGTCGCCGAGCCCCAGGGCGCAGACGATCTCGGTGGCCGATGGCAGGAGCGAGACGATCCTCATGCCGGCAGCGCCCCCAGCCGGTCGGGGTCCTCCAGGAGCGCCACCAGGTCGCCCAGGGCCCGGCCCACGTCCGCCCCGTCCAGGACGCGGTGGTCGAACGTGACGGAGAGCGTGCACGCCGGCCGGGGGACGACCCGGTCCCCCACGACCAGGGGCCGGGGGGCGACCACCCCCAGGCCCACCGTGACGGCGGTGCCCGGGACCAGGATCGGCGTGCCGGCCTCCGAGCCGTAGGACCCGGTGTTGGTCAGCGCGACGGTGGCCCCCGTGAGGTCGGCCGGCGCCAGCGTGCCCTCCCGGGCCCGGGCGGCGAGGGCGGCGATGGCCTCCCCGATCTCCCGGATCCCCATCCGCTCCGGGTCGTGGAGGACCGGCACCACGAGGCCCCGCTCGGTGTCGGTGGCGATGCCCGCCGCGATCCGCCGGTGCACGAGGAGGGCCTCCTCGGACCAGGACGCGTTGAGCAGGGGATGGGCCGGGATCACCTCGCAGAGGGCCCGGACCACGACCGGCAGGGGCGAGACCCGGAGCTCCGCCCGCCGGGCCTCGAGCGCGGTGCAGTCCACGGTCCGGAACGTCGTCACCTGGGGGACGGCGTAGGCCCGGGTCAACCGCTCGGCGGCCGCCCGGCGGAGGGGGCTGTGGGGTCGCCGCTCCACGTCGGCGTCCCGGGCCGCGGCGGCCCGCTCCACGTCCTCCCGCGTCACCCGTCCCCCCGGCCCGCTTCCCTCCACCGCCCGGAGGTCCACGCCGAGGTCCCGGGCCAGCCTCCGGACGGCCGGCGTCGCCGGGACCGGCCCCCGGAGCGTGTCCGACGGGCCCGGCCCTTCCGGCCGCTCCTCGTCGACCTCGAACGTGCAGAGGGGTTCGCCGACCTTCACGGTGTCGCCCTCCGCGACGTGGAGCTCGGCGATGCGCCCGGCGTGGGGGGAAGGGATCTCCACCGTGGCCTTGGCCGTCTCCACCTCCACCAGCGGCTGGTTCAGCGCCACCCGATCGCCCTCCGCCACGAGCCACCGGGCGATCTCAGCGTCCTCCAGCCCCTCGCCCAGGTCCGGCAGCGCGAACGTCCGGCGCGTCATCCGTACCCCACCGCCCTCCGGGCCGCGGCGGCGATCCGCTCCACGGAGGGGAGCCACCGGTCCTCCAGGGCCGCGGGCGGGTAGGGCGTGTCGGGGGCGGTGACCCGCAGGACGGGGGCCTCGAGGTGGTCGAAGGCCACCTCCATCACCCGGGCGGCGATCTCCGCCCCCATGCCGAGCGTCCGGGGGGCCTCGTGGACCACCACCACCCGGCCGGTCCACCGGGCCGCGTCGGCCAGGGCCTCGAGGTCCAGGGGCACGAGCGAGCGGAGGTCCAGGACGCGGCAGGAGGTGCCCTCCCCGGCCAGGAGGTCGGCCGCCTCCAGGCACCGGTGGACCATCGCCCCGTAGGAGACGAGCGTGCAGTCGTCGCCCTCCCGGACGACCCGGGCCACGCCGATCCCGGGACCCTCCGTGGTGAGCTCCGCGTCCTCCTTCGCCCAGTACCGGGACTTGGGCTCCAGGAACACGACGGGGTCGGGGTCGTCGATGGCCGCCCGCAGGAGCAGGTAGGCGTCGGACGGGGTCGAGGGGACGACCACCTTGAGCCCCGCGGTGTGCACGTAGTAGGTCTCCGGGCTCTCCCCGTGGTGCTCCTTCCCCTTGATGCCGCCGCCGACAGGGATCCGGATCACGAGCGGCAGCTCGACCCGCCCCCGGGTCCGGTACCGGTACTTCGCCACGTGCGAGATCACCTGGTCCAGCGCCGGGTAGGAGAACCCGTCGAACTGGAGCTCCACCACGGGGCGCCACCCGGCCAGGCACAGGCCGACGGCCGCGCCGACGATCCCGGCCTCGGCGATCGGCGTGTCGAACACGCGCTCCGGGCCGAACCCCTCCTGGAGGCCGGCCGTCACGCGGAACACGCCCCCCAGCCTGCCCACGTCCTCGCCGAAGACGAGGGTCCGGGGGTCGGCGGCGAGCGCGTCGCGGAGGGCGGCGTTCAGCGCCGCCACCATGGTCCGCTCAGCCATCCGACCCCTCCAGCAGCTCCGCGCGCTGCCGCTCCAGGGCCGCCGGGGGCCGGGCGAACGTCGGGCGGAACAGCTCCTCCGGCGAGGGCGGCGGGAGCGCCACGACCGCCGCCCGGATCTCCGCCACCCGTTCCTCCGCCTCCTTCGCGCAGAGCTCGACGAAGGCCTCGTCTGCCGCGCCCGTCCGCAGGAGGAACGCCCGGTAGCGCTCGATGGGGTCCAGGGCGGCGAACCGCTCCACCTCCGCCGGATCGCGGTACCGGCTGGGGTCGTCGGCCGTGGAGTGCGGCCCGAGCCGGTAGGTCATGGCCTCGATCAGCGTCGGCCCCCCGCCGGACCGGGCCCGCGCCACCGCCGCCCGCGTCGCGGCGTGCACGGCGAGCACGTCGTTGCCGTCCACCCGGACCCCCGGGAACCCGTAGCCCTCCGCCCGTCGCCAGATCTCGCCCGCCGTCTGGAGCTCCGCCGGGACCGAGATCGCCCACCCGTTGTTCTGGCAGACGAACACGACCGGGAGCCGCCAGACCCCGGCCAGGTTGCAGGCCTCGTGGAAGTCCCCCTCCGAGGCGGACCCCTCGCCGAAGTAGGCGAGGGCGCACGCCTCCCGACGATCGAGCTTCGCCCCCAGGGCCCAGCCCACGGCGTGGGGGAGCTGCGTGGCCACGGGGACGCAGATCGGGGCGAACCGCGCGGCGAGGGGGTCGTAGGGCCCTCCGTGCCACGTCCCCCGGTGGTACTCGAGGTACGCGACCGGGTCCACGCCCCGCACGAGGGCCGCGGCGAGCTCCCGGAACGAGGGGAACACGAAGTCCTCGGGCCCCAGGGCGGAGGCGCTGCCGACCTGCGCGGCCTCCTGGCCCCGGAAGGGGGGATAGACCGTGAGCTCGCCCTGGCGCTGGAGGGCCAGGCACTCCTCGTCCAGCCGCCGGGCCAGCACCATGAGCCGGAGGAGCTCCCGGAGCTCGTCCTCGCCGAGGCCCAGGGCGTCGACGTCGCCGACCGGTTCGCCGTCCGGCGCGATCAGGCGGAGCGTCTCGCCGTTCGATCCCGCGTCCACGCGACCCCCGTCGCCTCCCCCCTGGGCGTCGGCACGAGCATATCGGCCCGGCGGCGCCCCCCTCGGTCCGGCTCCCCCTGCCGGGCCGCCCTCCCCGGCTAGACTGCCGCCGTGGTGCCCTCCGCCTACCTCCGGGTGTTCCAGCCGCTCGAGTCCTTCCCCCCGAAGGAGCGGGCCCGCTGGGAGCGGTACCTGCTGCACCGGGGGGACGAGGCGCCCCGGTACCGGCAGCGGCGGACGGGGAGGAGGATCGGCCTCATGGTGCCGGAGGACGACGGCGGGGCCGACGTGCTGATCGAGGAGGGCCGCTTCCATGTGTGCCCCAGGAACGTCCGGGTCCGGGTCCTGGCGGGCCTCCTCGCGTTCCGGGAGGCCCACCCCCGCGAGCTGGCGGATGCGTTCGTCCCGGCCACCGAGGTCCGCCGGGCCCGACGGGAGCTGCAGCGCCTCCGCCGGAGGAGCCGGGGCCGGCTCTCGTTCGTCCATCAGAGCCCCTGGCACGTGCCGATCCGGTGGTTCGTCCTCTTCGACGACGCCGAACGCCGGCTCGAGGAGACCGCCGGCGGCTACCGCCTCCGCTACGTCACGACCGTGGCGAAGGCGATGCGGCGGGCGGCCCGGGTGGTGCCGGTCCTCCGCCGGGCGGACCTCGGGCCCATCGGCGAGCTCCTGGAGGAGCTCCACGGCTGGCTCCGGGCCTTCGACCCCCGCTCGCTCCTGGAGCTCGACTACGACGGGCTCTGCCGGGGCCTGACGTGGGACGAGCTCGACGACGACCGGAGCGTCCGCGACGTGCACCTCGCCCTCGAGGCCCTGGCCGGAGGGGAGTTCCTCCGCTCGGCCGAGCTGTACCAGGGGGTCCTCGGTCGGTGGGCCGAGCTCCGGGGCCGCGAGCAGCTCAACTGAGCTCGTGGCCAGGGGCGGGATCGAACCGCCGACACCGCGGTTTTCAGCCGCGTGCTCTGCCGACTGAGCTACCTGGCCATGACGGGCGCCCCAGGGGACGCCCGCCGGGTCCGCGCGGGTGACGGGCTTCGATCCCGCGATCTCCGCCTTGACAGGGCGGTGAGGACTCCTGGCTCCTCCACACCCGCACGCGGTATGCCGTTGTCCGTGCCCCCAACGGGATTCGAACCCGTGTCTCCGCCTTGAAAGGGCGAGATCCTAGGCCGCTAGACGATGGGGGCGT
>DATLZP010000367.1:0-7413 GCA_035573935.1 Actinomycetota bacterium | reverse complement strand
ATCGCCCCGGCGGGTCCGGTCCCTCCTCCGGGAGGTCGTGGAGACGCTGGGGGACCGGCGGGTGGCCCTCTGCCGGGAGCTCACCAAGCTCCACGAGGAGGTGCTCCGGGGCCGGGCCTCCGAGGTCCTGGCCGCCCTGGGGGACCGCGATCCGCGGGGAGAGGTGGTCCTCGTGGTGGAGGGCGCGGCGCCGACCGGGGAACCCTCGCTCCGGGCGGCCGTGGAGGAAGCCCGGGGGCTGATCGAGGGGGGGATGCGTCGGCGCCAGGCGGCGACCACCGCGGCCCGCCGTCACGGGGTCGCGGCGAACGCGGTCTACGCCGGCCTCCTCGAGCCGGGCAACTAGTCCGTTACGGACTACTCCCCTCGGCGGCGGTCGCCCGCGACCCTCCGGTCAGACCGCCCCCACCTCCTCCTCCTCCAGGAACACCTTGCCCGTGTCGCGCACCCGCTGCGGGTCCCGGGCCGTGAGGGCGATCAGGTAGACCACCCCGATCAGCATCCAGAGGCCGGCCACGAGGCCGGAGAGCGAGAGCGGGTAGGGGAGCCTGGCGATGAACGCGAACACCGGGATCCCGGCCGCCGTCAGCAGCGCCGGGATGAACGCGGCGATCCCGAGCAGCGGGATCAGGCCGTGGAGCACGACGTTCGCCTCGTCGCGGCGGAAGCGGAAATAGAACGCGATGCAGGACAGGTCCACGACGATGTAGATCGAGATCACCACGATCACGAGGATCGTGGCGAGCAGGGAGAAGGCCGTGATGGGGTCGTACTGGAAGCCCAGCCACAGGGGGAGCACCAGCCCCACCACGAACTGCGCCGTCACGGCCACGTGGGGCGAACGGTAGCGGGGATGCACCCGGGCCAGGGCGGCCGGCAGCAGCCGGATCCGGCCCATCGCGTACCAGGTCCGGGTGGCCGCGTTGGCGCCGGCGTTCGAGTTGGCGATGGCGGAGTTGGCGATGGCCAGGAAGACCAGGACCCACCCCGCCCCCCACACCTGCCGGGCCATCCCCTCCCAGGGGTTGCCGCCGCTGAACCCCTGGAACCCGGCCATCCGCTGGGGCCCGAAGAACACGGCGGCGCCGTAGGTGGTGAGGACGTAGAAGAGGCCGATGCCCACGGCCGAGTACACGACCGCCTGCTGGATCGTACGTCGGGGATCGCGGGTCTCCTCGGCGAGCGGGGCCGCCGCCTCGAACCCGATGAAGGCCAGGATCGTGTAGATCGAGGCGGCGAACACCCCGGGGAAGCCCTCGAAGCCCTCGACCGAGGCGTGGGCCGTTGAGAACACGCTGAGCGTGTTGGCGTCGCCGGCCCGCACGATCAGCCATAGGCCGAGGAGGGCGAACACCGCGATCTCGAACACGCCGAGCACGGTGCCGGTCCGGGCGGACACCTGGATCCCCAGGTAGCCCAGGGCGAACACGACCACCGCGCCCAGGAGGGCCCAGATCCACCACAGGTCGGCCGACCACCCGAACTCGGCGTTCAGGGTGCCGGCCACGGTCACGCCCAGGATCAGGTAGAGCAGCGGGGCCACGAAGGGTTCGACGAACGCGTAGCCCCAGGCCACGAGGAACCCCACGGCCGGGTGGAGGCCGCGGGAGGCGTACGTGTAGAAGCTCCCCGCCGAGGGCAGGTGCCTGGCCAGCTGGCCGATCGAGACCGCCACCAGGACGCAGGCCACGAGGGCCAGGATGACCGCGAGCGGGAGGGCCCCGCCGGCGAAGTTCGCCCCCACGGGGATCGAGAACGCCACCGCGGCGGCGGGCGCCATGTGCGTGATCGACTGGAACAGGACCTCCCGGAGCCCGATCGCGCCCCGCGCGAGCCGGTCGGGAGCCGGAGCGGTGGGGTCGCCCATCGCGTCACCTCCCTTCGGGTCGGTGGGCGCATCTTCACACGACGCGGCGGGCGGGGGCCAGCGGCCGGGGCCGGGTGCCCGGCGACCTGTAGGATGCCTCGGACCATGGGCGACCGGGTCTTCTACGTCACGACCCCGATCTACTACCCGAACGACGTGCCCCACATCGGGCACGCGTACACGACCGTGGCCACCGACGTCGTGGCCCGCTACCACCGCCTGCGGGGGGAGGAGGTCTTCTTCCTCACCGGCACCGACGAGCACGGCCTGAAGCTCCAGCGGGCGGCGGAGGAGGCCGGCGTGGAGCCCCGGGCCTTCGTGGACGGCATGGAGCCCCGCTGGCGGGAGGTCTGGGAGCGGCTCCACATCGCCTACGACGACTACATCCGCACGACCGAGCCCCGGCACGAGGCCGCGGTCCGGACGCTCCTGCAGGCGGTGCACGACAACGGCCGGGACGATATCTACCTCGGGACCTACGAGGGCTGGTACTGCGTCTCGTGCGAGGCCTACTACGCCGAGGAGGAGCTGGTGGAGGGCAACTGCCCGATCCACGGGAGGCCGGTCGAGCGCTACGCGGAGGAGAACTACTTCTTCCGCCTGTCCGCGTACCGGGATCCGTTGCTGGCCCACTACGAGCGGCACCCCGAGGCCGTGCGGCCGGTGGTCCGCCTGAACGAGGTCCTGGGGCTGCTGCGGGGCGGCCTCCGGGACTTCTCGATCTCCCGGACCTCGTTCACCTGGGGGATCCCCCTGCCCTGGGACCCGAAGCACGTGTGCTACGTGTGGTTCGATGCGCTCACGAACTACCTGACGGCGGCGGGCTACGACGGCGAGCCGGACCGCTTCACGGCCATCTGGCCGGCCGACATCCACTTCGTGGGCAAGGACATCCTGCGCTTCCACGCCGTGTACTGGCCGGCGATGCTGATGGCGGCGGGCGTGGAGCCGCCCCGCTGCGTCTGGGCCCACGGGTTCCTCCTCGTGGGCGGGGAGAAGATGTCGAAGACCCGGCTCACCGGGATCCACCCGTTCCAGCTGCTCGACGTCTTCGGGCCGGACTCCTACCGCTACTACTTCCTGCGGGAGATCCGGTGGGGGGAGGACGGGAGCTTCTCGTGGGAGTCGATGGTGGAGCGGCACAACGCCGACCTGGCGAACGGGCTGGGGAACCTGGCCAGCCGGGTCCTGGCGATGCTCGGCTCCTACCTGGGCGGGGCCGTGCCGGACGGCGACCCCGACGAGGGGTCCGGGCTCCGGGAGGTCGTGGCCGACGCCGTGCCTCGCTACGAGCGTCACATGCTCGCCGTGGAGCTCACCCAGGCCCTCGGCGCGGCCTGGGACATCGTGGACGCGGCGAACAAGTACCTCGTGGAGCGGGCCCCGTGGAACCTGGCCCGGGAGCCGGGCCGGCGGCGGGAGCTCGAGGGGATCCTGTACGCGGCGGCGGAGACGCTCCGCATCCTCGCCGTCCTCATCTCCCCGGTCATGCCGGGGGCGGCGGCCCGGCTGTGGGGGCAGCTCGGGGTAGCCGAGCCGCTCGAGGCCCAGCGGCTGCCCGCCGCCGCCGGGTGGGGGGGCCTGGAACCGGGGACGCGCACCTCCCGGGGGGATGCCCTCTTCCCCCGGGTCGAGCCGTAGCCGCCGGCTCCTCCCTCCTCCTCCCCTCGAGCCCTCGGTCCGGTCGGCCCGTCGTCGGGCGACCCGGCGGGTTCGGGCCATCGCCTCGACCGCCGCTGCAGGCTCGACCCTCGGTGCGTTTCACGTGCGACAGCGCGCGTGAACCACCGGTCGAGCCCGCTGGGCGACCGGGCGACGCGGTCGCCCGGCTCGCGGTGCGACGCTTCGACCAGAGCTGGAGAGGCGTATCCTCCTGGGCCCGTGGACCGGGCGAACGCTCAACGGCCGGTGGAGACGCCGATGGTCGATCCCCACTGCCACCTCTTCCTGCTGGAGCGGGAGCCGGGCGAGGTCGTGGAGGAGGCCCGCCGGTCCGGCGTCGAGACCATCATCAGCGTCGGCATCGACCCCGGCTCCAGCCGTCGCTCCCTCGGCTTCGCGGAGCGGTTCCGCGGCGTGTTCGCCACGGCCGGCATGCACCCCCACACGGCCCGCGAGCTCGACGCCCGGGCCGGGGCCGAGATCGAGGAGCTGCTCGGGAACCCGCTCGTGGTGGCGGTGGGGGAGACCGGCCTCGACTTCCACCGCGACCTCTCGCCCCGAACGGACCAGGAGCGAGCCTTCCGGGTCCACCTGTCGCTCGCCGCCGAGACCGGCAAGCCGGTGGTGGTCCACTGCCGCGACGCCTGGCCCGATGTCCTTCGAGCGTTGGATGAGGGATCGGCGGAGCGGGTCGTCCTCCACTGCTTCTCCGGCGACCGGACGGTGGCCGAGGAATGCGCCGCCCGCGGCTACTGGCTCTCGTTCGCCGGGAACCTCACCTACCCCCGTAACGCGCTCCTCCGGGAGGCGGCGGCCGCGGTGCCCCTCGATCGACTGTTGGCCGAGACCGACAGCCCCTTCCTCGCCCCCCAGCCGCTGCGGGGTCGGGACAACGCGCCCGCCAACGTCCGACACGTCGTCGAGGCCATCGCCGCCGCCAGGGGGGAGGACGTGGAGGCGGTGGCCGCGGCGATCGCCCGGAACGCCCGGGCGGCCTTCCCGGACCTCCGCTGATGCCGCCCGGGGGCCCGGTGGGCGGCGAACACGCGTTCGAGCTTCAAGTTTGCAGTGAGGGTTGAGGGTTTGGTACGTTCCGGACCCGTCCGCTATGGAGGCTTCGGTCCGGCCCCGCCGGTGCTTCCCCCCGGAGCCTTCCTCGGTGAGGAGGAAGGTTGGGTTCGGTACGCGCGACGCGGGTCCGGCGGCTCCGCATCCGGAAGGCGATCCAGCGGTCGACGCTCGCCGCCGTCGTCCTCTCGGCGGGGTTCGCCTACCTCGCCCTGGAGAAGCGGGTGACGCTCGTGGTGGACGGCCGACCGGAGGCGGTGCGGACGCTCTCCTCGAACGTCGGCCAGCTCCTGGCCGGGGAGGGCATCGCCCTCCGGGCGGGAGACCTCGTGCAGCCTCCCCCGGGGACGCCCCTGGCGGACGGCATGACGGTCGTCGTGGACCTGGACGGCATCCACGGCGTGCAGATCGACTCCCGAGGTGTGGGGGTCTGGGTGGTGGAGGGATCGGCCGGACCGTTCGCGAAGCTCGCGGTCCGGCCGATCGAGGACCTGTCCTCCGCGGGCGGGTTCGTCGAGCCTTCCCGGGTGTTCGGTGCGCGGGTCGTCGTGAAGGGGAAGGAACGCGACGTCTTGACCAACGCGGCCACCGTCCGGGAGCTCCTCTCGGCCATGGGGATCCGGTTCGACGACCGGGACCGCGTCCTGCCATCACCCAGCACCCCCCTCAAGCCGTCGCTCCTCGTCCGGGTCGTCGACATCGACGTCCGCGTCCGACGGGTCGAGCGGCCCATCCCCCCGACCACCGTCACCACGTCCACGTTCGAGCTGCCGCCCGGTGAGGTCCGGGTGGTCCAGGCCGGGCGGCCGGGGCTCCTCGTCGAGGCCTGGCGCGTGCGTCGGGTGGACGGCACCGTCGTCTCCCGGGAGCTCCTGTGGCGGCGGGTGGTCCGTCCGGCCGTGCCCACCCGGCGGCTGGTCGGGGCCCGGGCGGACGGGGAGCAGGGGGTCCAGGTCGGCGAGGCGTCCTGGTACCACGCGCCCGGGACCGGCTTCACCGCCGCCCATCCCTGGCTCCCCTTCGGTACCGTGGTCACGGTGACCAACCTCGACAACGGGCGCCGGGTCACCGTCACGATCAACGACCGTGGACCGTTCGGCGGGCGCATCATCGACCTCTCCGAGGAGGCCTTCGCGGCGATCGCGCCGCTCGGGCAGGGCGTGGCCGACGTCCGCCTCACCTGGTAAGCCGGGCCTGGGGCTCGGCGCCGTCCGGGAGCTCTGCCGACGCCACGGGATCACCCCGCGGAAGGCGCTGGGGCAGCATTTCCTGGTGGACCCCAACCTGGCCCGGGCCATCGCGGCGCAGGCCGGGGTGGGGCCCGGCGACCGGGTGGTCGAGGTGGGGGCGGGGTTGGGGTCGCTCACCGTGGCCTTGGCGGCGACGGGGGCGGAGGTCCTGGCCGTGGAGCGCGATCCCTCCCTCCTCCCGGCGCTCCGAGAGGTGGTGGCCGGCGCGCCGGCGGTCCGGATCCTCGAGGCCGACGCGATGCGGCTCGACTGGGAACGCGCGCTCCGGGGACGGGGCTGGCGCATGGTGTCGAACCTGCCGTACAACGTGGCCGTGCCGCTCGTCCTCGGCATGCTCGAGCGGGCCCCGGTCACCAGGTTCCTCGTGATGGTCCAGCGGGAGGTGGGGGAGCGGCTCGTGGCCGGCCCCGGCGACGAGGGCTACGGCGCGGTCAGCCTCCGGGTGGCCTATCGGGCCGAGGCCGAGCTCCTCCGGCGGGTGCCGCCCGAGGTCTTCTGGCCCCGTCCCGCGGTGGGGTCCGTGCTCGTGCGGCTCGCCCGCCGACGGCGGCCGGTGCGGGTGGACCCCGGCCCGCTGTTCCGCGTCATCGAGGCCGGCTTCGCCGAGCGGCGGAAGACCCTCCGCAACGCCCTCCGCCGGATGGGGCTCTCGGCCGCCGCCGCCGACGACGCCCTCGCCCGCGCCGGGCTCACGTCGCGGACCCGGGCCGAGGAGGTGGACCTCGGCGGGTTCGCCCGCCTGACCGAGGCGCTGCTCGGCGCGGGGGGCGCGGCGTGACCGGGGCGGTCCGCCGGAGCGCGCACGCGAAGGTCAACGTGTACCTCCGCGTGCTCCGCGGGCGCGCCGACGGCTACCACGACATCGACAGCCTGGTGCTGCCGGTCTCGCTCTCCGATCGCGTGATCGCGCGGCCCGCCCGGGCCCTCCGGGTCGACGTCGGCGGGCCGGGGGCCCTGGCGTCGCAGGTGCCGGCCGGCGGCATGAACCTGGCGCTGATCGCCGCCCTGGCCCTGGCCGAGACCTGCGGGATCGCGGCGGGGGCGGAGGTCCGGATCGAGAAGCGGATCCCGGTGGCCGCCGGCCTGGGCGGCGGGAGCGCCGACGCCGCGGCCACGCTCCAGGCGCTGAACGAGCTGTGGGGGTGTCGGCTCGACCTGGAGGCCCTCCTCACGGTGGGCGAACGGGTCGGCTCCGACGTCCCCGCCCTGCTGGTCGGGGGACCGGTGGTCGTGAGCGGCCGCGGGGAGCGGGTCCGCCCGGTGGGCGTGTCCAGGCTGTGGTGGGTCCTCCTCCCGCTGGGCTTCCCCACCCGGGCCCCGGACGCCTACCGGTGGTGGGACGAGGACGGCGCGGCGCCGGGACCCGAGCCCGGGCCCGTGCTGGAGGCGGCGGCGGCCGGGGACGCCGCGGCGCTCGGCCCGCTCCTGTTCAACGACCTGGAACCTGCCGTGGCCCGCCGCCACCCGGAGGTGGCCGAGGCCAAGGACCGGCTGTGGGGGGCCGGGGCGCTGGGGGCCGTGATGAGCGGGAGCGGCCCGACCGTGGCCGGGCTGGCGCGGGACGAG
>DATLZP010000366.1:0-5529 GCA_035573935.1 Actinomycetota bacterium | reverse complement strand
CCTGCGCATCGCCTCCCGCTCCCGGCGCGCGTCCTCCTTCCGGGCCCGCCGTTCCTCGCTGCGCGGGCCGGGGGACCGGGGCGGTCGGGCCGATGGCTGGGTCGGGTCGGCCGGCCGGGCCCGGCGGCGCCGCTTCCGCTTCGTGGCCATCAGATCGGGAAGCCGGGCTCCGGGGCCTCGCCCCGGTAGGGCCGGCCGCCCAGCGTGGGCACGCGGTAGGCGGAGGCGAACCGGGCGGCGACCGGCAGGCTCACCTCCCGGCACGTCTGCAGGCGGTGCCAGGCCACGAGCGCCATCTCGGTGCCGGCCGGGAGGCGCCCGGCGCTGCCCTCCGCCGGGTAGTCGTAGGGAGCGACGATCGTGTGGTCGCCCTGCTCCCCGTCGAAGAACGACGCGACCCGCTCCACCGCGGCGGCCGGCGCCGAGGGGTCGTACCAGATCACGACCGCCCCGTGCTCCAGGCTGTGGAGCACCTGGTCGATGGGGGGCGGCTGGTCGTAGATCCCCGCCGGGAGCGTGCTGGGGGCGTGGGGCCCGGAGGCCGGCGGCACCGAGGGGTAGCGGGAGAGGGGGGGCATCGTGGGGACGGCGTCCCCGATGTGCGCCTGGTCGAGCTGCGGCGGGTCGAACGGTGGCACCGTCCGGACCTCCGAGCAGCCGGCGGCGGCCTGGGCGTCCCCCTGGGCCAGGAGGCTCTCCACGCTGGGGAGCTCCTCGCGGGGCCGGGTGAGGAGGAACGCCGCCAGGCCGGCCGCGGCCAGCAGGAGGACCGCCGCCCCGATCCGCCGGTTCCGCCGCTGCCGGGCCATCTCCCGGCGGAGGCGCTCCCGCTCCCGCCGGGCCTGCTCGCGGCGCTCGGCCTTCGTGCGCGGACGCTCGCCGACCTCCCCGCCGCGCCTGCTCCTCGCCATCGGGCCCAGGATATCGGCGGGGCCGTGGCCCGTCCGGGACCCCGCGTTGCCCGCGACGGGGGGCTGTCGTAGGGTTCGTCCGACTTCCCCGTGGACGGTGGGCCGGACGCATCCGGCCGTCGAGGAGGTGCCAGGTGGCGACCGACGTGCGCGACCGGGCCGCGGGGGGCGGCCTGGACCGGTTCTTCCACATCTCCGAGCGGGGCTCGAGCGTGCGGACCGAGCTGATCGCCGGACTGGCCACGTGGCTCACGATGGCCTACATCCTGTTCGTCAACCCCGCGATCCTGGGGGCCGTGGCCGACCGGACCGGCACGCAGCTCCCCTTCGAGCAGGTCCTCACGGTGACCGCGCTCACCGCGGGCGTGATGACGGTCCTGATGGGGGTGGTGGCGAACTACCCGTTCGCCATCGCCGCCGGCCTGGGCCTGAACGCGTTCGTGGCCTTCACGTTGGTCGTCGGGTTCGGGCTCACCTGGCCCCAGGCGATGGGCGTGATCGTCCTCGAGGGGCTCGTGATCACCGTGCTCGTGCTCACCGGGTTCCGGGAGGCGGTGCTGAACGCGATCCCCATGGACCTGAAGCGGGCCATCGGGATCGGGATCGGCCTGTTCATCGCCTTCATCGGGCTGGTGAACGCGAACATCGTGGTCCACCCGGAGAGCGGGGCCCCGATCGTGACGCTGAACCCGGACCTCTCCACGCTCCGGACGCTCACCTTCGCCATCGGCCTGGCCATCACCGCGGGCCTGGTGGCCCGCCGGATGCGGGGGGCGCTCCTCGTGGGGATCCTGGCCACGACCGTGGTGGCCATCGTGATCAACGCCCTGGCCGGCGGCGGGGTCTGGGAGGCGGTGGGGCCGGGCGTGGCCAAGGTGCCGAGCGACATCGTGGCCAGCCCCGACTTCTCGCTCCTCGGCAACTTCTCGATCGCCGGGGTGTTCGACGCCGTGCCGTTCCTGACCGCGGTGGCCCTGATCGTCTCGGTGATGCTCTCGGACTTCTTCGACACGATGGGCACCGTGATCGGGATCGGCGGCGAGGCGAAGCTGCTCGACCGGGAGGGGAAGCTGCCCGGGATCGAACGGGTGCTCCTGATCGACTCCCTGGCCGCCGCGGCCGGCGGGGCCGCCTCGGCCTCCTCGAACACGACCTACATCGAGAGCGCGGCGGGGGTGTCGGAGGGCGGCCGGACGGGCCTCACCGCGGTCGTGGTGGGCGTGCTCTTCCTGTTGGCCATCTTCCTCTCGCCGCTGGCCGGCGTGATCCCGCCCGAGGCCACGGCGCCGGTCCTGGTGATCGTGGGCTACTTCATGATGACCCTGGTCCGGGAGATCGACTGGGCCGACCCCGGGATCGGGATCCCCGCCCTCCTCACGGTGGGGATGATGCCGTTCACGTTCAGCATCACGAACGGCGTCGGCGCCGGCTTCATCGCCTACGCCGCGATCGCGGTGCTGCGGGGCAGGGCCCGCGAGGTGCACCCGCTGCTGTACCTCGTCTCGGCCGTGTTCGTCTGGTACTTCGCCCGCGGGCTGCTGGCGTAGGGGCGGTCAGGCCGTCCGGAGGTGCTCCCCCAGGTCGAGGGGGGGCCGGGGGGGTGGCTCCCCGGCCGGGGGCCGGCCCACCGCCACCGTGCCCATCGGCTCCCACCCCGGCTCCAGGCCCAGGGCGGCGCGGACCTCCTCCCCGCAGAAGAGCGAGGAGGAGATCCAGCACGAGGCGAGGCCCTGGGCGTGGAGGGCGAGCAGGAGGTTCTGGATGGCGGCCCCGGCGGAGAGCACGAACATGTCCCGCTCGGCCCGCGATCGGCGGGGATCGGGGTAGGCGTGGGCGCCGCGGAGCCGGATGGCCGGGACCACGAGGAGCGGCGCCCGGCCGAGCAAAGCTTCGCTGCGGGCCAGACGGCGGGCGATCACCTCGGTCGGGGTGGCGTCGGCCTCGAGGTCCCGCCGCCACGCGTCGGCCATCGCCGAGAGGTAGGTCCGGCGGGCGGGGGCCGAGGCCAGGGCGACGAAGAGCCAGGGCCGGGTGTGGTGGGGGGCGGGGGCCGTGCAGGCGGCCCGCACCGCCTCCTCCACCGCCTCCCGGGGGACCTCCCCCGGCCCGAAGCTCCGGATCGTGCGCCGGGCGCCGATGGCCTGGAGCGGGGACTCGCGGAACAGGTCCTCCTCGGGGGGCCGAACCAGGTCGGCGGCCCGGCCCGGCGGCCCCTTGGCGTCGAGCCCCCGGACCAGCGCCGCCGGGACCCGGGCGGCCTTGCCCATCACGAGCCCGGAGGCCGCGGCCACCTCGTCCGCCAGGGCCACGACCGTCGCCTCCAGCAGCCGCCCCTCGTGGTCGGGCGTGCCCCGGAGGTCCACGAGGGCGGGGAGCCCGGCGCAGCCGATCGCCACGTTCACCAGGCCCCGGCGCCAGGGCCGGCCGAACGTGTCGGTGACGACGACGGCGGGGGCCACCCCGAGGCGCGCGGCGAGCCCCTCCCGGATCCGCTCGGCGCTCCCGTCGGGGTCCTCGGGGAGGAGCGAGAGGAACCCCCGGGGGACGTTCGAGGCGTCCACCCCGGCGTTCGCGCAGACGAAGCCATGGCGGGTCTCCGCGATCACCAGGTCCCGGCGGCGGGCCACGATCCGCCGGGCCTCCCGGGCCACCCACGTCTCCCGGCCCCCGTCGTCGGGGACCAGGCGTCCCTCCGCCTTCGACACGATCTTCTGGGTCACGACGAGGACGTCGCTCTCCCGGGGACCGAGGCGCCGGAGCGGATCGGCCAGCGCCGCGGCGAGGTCGTCGCCGGGCCGGATCTCCGGCACGCCCTCGACACCGAGGACCTCGAGCCGGGACGCCGCCACCGGCCTCAGCCCAGGAGGTCGAGGGCGGCCCGGGCCACCGCCTCGGCCCGAGCGTCGTCGGTCATGATCGTGTCCACCGCGGCCACCCGGAGGCCGAACAGCTCCCCGACCTTCGGGGCGAGGTCCCGGTCCACGGCGTCCAGGACCCAGGCGGCGAGGAGCCCGTCGTAGGCCCGGGCGGCTCCCACCGCCGAGACCTCGAGGCCCACCGCCGGCATCAACCGGTCGGCCATCCCGGCGAGCGGCGCCCCGCCGACGATGGGGGAGATGCCCACCGCCCGGTCCCGCCGGGCGGCCACCGCGTCCCGGACCCCGGGGACGGCCAGGATGGGGCCGATCGAGGCCACCGGGTTCGACGGGCAGACCACCACGGCCTCGGCCGCCCCGATCGCCTCCAGGACCCCCGGCCCGGGCCGGGCATCCTCGGCCCCGTCGTAGCGGATCCCCGCCACGGGGTCCCGCGCCCCCCGCCGGACCCAGTACTCCTGGAAGTGGAGCTCCTCCCCGCCCTCCACCGCCACCCGCGTCGTGACGGGGTCGTCGGTCATCGGCAGGATCCGCGACCCCAGGCCGAACCGTGCGGCGATCCGCTCGGTGGCGGCGGAGAGCGGCAGGCCGGCCCGCAGGAGCCGGGTCCGGAACAGGTGGGTGCCGAGGTCGAGATCGCCGAGGTTGAACCAGGCCGCGTCGGGGTCGAAGGCCCGCAGCTCCCCCGTGGCCCGGAACGTCTCCCCCCGCCGTCCCCAGCCCCGCTCCCGATCGGCCACGCCGGCCAGCCAGTACGTCACGGAGTCGAGGTCCGGCGAGACGTGCAGGCCGTGCATCTCGACGTCGTCGGCGGTGTTGACCACGGCCGTCACGTGCCGGGCCCCCACCGCCCGGACCAGGCCCCGGAGGAACTTCCCGGCCCCCACGCCGCCGGCCAGCGCCACGACGTCCACGGCCGATAGCCTAGTAGTAGGCTGCCCCGCGATGGCCGACCGGATCACGCCCGCCCCGAGGAGGCCCATCCGCGGCCGGCCGCACGACCCTCCGGAGCTCCCCCCGCCGGGCCTGGTCCGCCGGGCGGTGGCCCGGGCGGAGGCCGGCAGGGCCCTGTCCGAGGCCGAGGTGACGGCCCTCCTCGCCGCCCGGGACGAGGAGCTGGAGCGGCTGCTGGCGGTGGCCCGCCGGCTGCGCGCGCTCGGCCACGGCGACGTCGTCACGTACTCCCGCAAGGTCTTCGTCCCCCTCACGATGCTCTGCCGCGACCGGTGCCACTACTGCACCTTCGCCAAGCCCCCTCGGAGGCTGGAGCGTCCGTACCTCACGCCCGAGGAGGTGCTGGCGATCGCCGAGGCCGGCCGGCGGATGGGCTGCAAGGAGGCGCTGTTCACCCTGGGGGACCGGCCCGAGGACCGCTACCCGGAGGCCCGGGCCTGGCTCGAGGAGCGCGGCTACCGCTCGACGCTCGAGTACCTACGGGCCGTGGCCATCCGCGTGATCGAGGAGACCGGCCTCCTGCCGCACCTGAACCCGGGCGTGATGCGCTACGAGGAGCTGGCCCGGCTGAAGCACGTCTCGGCCTCGATGGGGCTGATGCTCGAATCGGTGTCCGAGCGGCTCCTGGAGCGGGGGATGCCCCACCACGGCTCCCCGGACAAGGTCCCGGCCGTCCGCCTCCGGACGATCGAGGACGCGGGCCGCCTGGCGATCCCGTTCACGACCGGGATCCTGGTGGGGATCGGCGAGACGCTCCGGGAGCGGGCCGCCTCGCTCCTCGCCATCCG
>DATLZP010000365.1:0-2426 GCA_035573935.1 Actinomycetota bacterium | reverse complement strand
CGCCTTCGTCCGGGATCCCGCGTACGACCCGGGGAGCCGGCACACGATGGCCTGGCGGGGGGACGTCACCGGCCTGGCCTCGAACCCGGGGCTCGCGGAGCGCCCGGCGACGCGGCTCGCCGACCTCTTCGACCCGGCCCTGGCCGGCGAGATCGGGATGCCGGCGGATCCGTACGAGCTGGGCAACGTCGGCCTGCTGGCGGCGGGCGCCGACCCGGCCTCCTCGGGGCCGGTGGAGTGGGAGCGGGCGGCCGCGATCCTCCGTCGGCAGCGAGAGGCGGGCATCGTCCGCGGCTACTACGGGCGCCGGGAGGCGATCGAGGCCCTGGCGGCAGGCGACGTGGCCCTGGCCGTGGCCCGCTCCTCGGACGTCTTCCAGGCCAACCCGGGGAACGATCCGCAGGGCATCCGATTCGCCTACCCTGCGGAGGGCGCCGTGCTGTGGACCGACGCGATGTGGATCCCGCGGGGGGCCGAACACGTCGCGGACGCGGTCCGGTTCATGGACTTCGTGTACCGACCGGACGTGGCGGCGCTGATCGCGTCGGGCGGCGGGTGGCTCTCCCCGGTGCCCTCGTCGCGAGGCCACCTCCAGGCGCTGGCCGAGGCCGTCCCCGCCGCGGAGGCGGAACGCCTCCGGGCCGTGGCGGCGAGCCCCCTCGTCTACCCGCCGGAGCGGGACGCGGCGCGGCTGCGTCCTCCCGCCCTCCCCGTGGAGGACGCCCCGGCCTGGGAGAGCCTGTTCCGCTCGATCGCGGCCGGGGACTGACCCCGGCCCAGACTTCGTGAAACTTTTCACAAGCGCACGAAGAAATGGGCATCTACCTGCGGAAACGAACGGCCCGAGCTTTGACGGGCTCGATGGCCCCCGGCTATACTCGCGCTCGCCCATGGCCGGTGGACACCGCGAGGGATGGAGCGGTGTCGGCACGGCGTGGGCGATCCTCGGGACGCTCGCGTCCGGGATCGTGGCCTGGGGAGGGGTCGGCTACGTCGTCGATCGGCTCACCGGCTACCGCTGGCTGTTCCTCCCGATCGGCATGCTGATCGGGGTGGGGGCCGCGATCTACCTCGTGTACGTGCGGTATGGGAGAGACGGCGGCGGCGCGACCTGAGCGGGAGATGGTCCGGCGGGCCCTGGGGCCGGGCGCCTGGGGCATCGCCGTCTCGGCGGCGGCCGGCTGGGCGCTGGGCGGGCCCGGCATGGGCGCCTCCGCCGCGCTCGGCGCCGCGGTCGTCGTGGCGAACTTCGCGGCCCACGGCCTCTCGCTGTCCTGGGCCTCCACGATCTCCCTGAGGACGCTCCACGCGGTGGCCCTGGGCGGCGTCGCGCTCCGGCTGGGGGCCATCGTGGCCGTCCTGCTGGCCCTCCGGGGGACCGCCTGGTTCTCGCCGCTCGCGTTCGGGCTGGCCCTCGTCCCGGGGACCCTGGCCCTCCTGGCGTACGAGGCCCGGCTCGTGCTGAGGGGGGTGGGGCGGCTCCTCGACGTCCCCCCCGACCCCGTGGCCGAGCGGGCCGCCCGGGCGCTCGCCGCGAGGGAGGCCCGGTAGGTGCTCGGCCTCGTCGCCGCCTTCGAGCCGCCACCCGCGGGCTTCGAGGCGCCCGGCGTCGAGATCTTCCAGACGCACTGCGTGGTGGGGGGCGGTGAGGAGTTCGGCGTCCTCGGGCTGACCGGCCACGCCTGCCTGAACCGGGCCTCGATCCTGATGATCGTGGCCGCGGTCGTCGTCGTGTGGCTGTTCGTGGCCGCCTTCCGACGGCCGCAGCTCGTCCCCCGGGGCCTGCAGAACGTGATGGAATCGGTCGTGGAGTTCGTCCGGAACGGGATCGTGATCGAGGTGATGGGGCCCGACGGGCTGGCGTGGGTCCCCTTCCTCACGACGATGTTCGTCTTCATCTTCGTGAACAACATCCTCGAGGTCCTCCCGCTCGTGCACTTCCCCACCACGTCGCGGATGGCCATCCCACCGTTCCTGGCCGTCCTGGCGTGGGTCCTGTTCGTGGTCTCCGGGATCCGGACGCAGGGGCTCCGCTACTTCAAGGAGGCGCTCTTCCCCCCGGGGGTGCCGCCCGCGCTGTACGTCCTGGTGACGCCGATCGAGTTCGTCTCGACGTTCCTGGTCCGGCCGGTCACGCTGACGGTGCGGCTCCTGGCCAACATGGTGGCCGGCCACCTGATCCTCACGATCTTCTTCCTGGGCACGGCCTACCTGGCCCTCCGGCCGGCGACGATCCCGTTCGCCGTCCCGGCCTTCGGCCTGGGGGTGTTCCTGATGATCTTCGAGATCCTCGTGTCCGTGCTCCAGGCCTACATCTTCACGATCCTGACCGCCGTGTACATCGCGGGTGCGGTGCACCCGGAGCACTAGAGGAGGAGTCGGATGGCGCACTTCCTGGGGATCCTCGCGCAGGTCGAGGGCGACGT
>DATLZP010000364.1:0-4057 GCA_035573935.1 Actinomycetota bacterium | reverse complement strand
CGGGTCCGGGTGACGAGCACGGCCGCCCCGGCCGCCTCCGCGGTCCGGGCCGCGGCCCCCAGGTTGCGTGGGTCGGCCACGCCGTCCAGGGCCACCACGAGGTCGTCCGGCCCCCAGGGCCGAGTGGCGAGGGCGCGCTCGTCGAGCTCGCGGGGACGACGCACCCGGGCCACGACGCCGTGGTGGTCGGAGGCCAGCCGATCGAGCGCCCCCCGGGCGACGGAGCGGACGGGCACGCCGGAGGCGGCCGCGGCCTCCAGCACCGCCCGCAGGCCCGGCGTCGAGCGGGCCGACCGCGCGACCAGCACCTCGTGGGCGAGGCCGGAACGGATCGCCTCCAGGGCCGCCCGCCGGCCGGCCGCCGCGCTCATCCCGACAGGACCGCCAGGGCCAGGCACCCCACCCCGTCGCCGGTGAGGCCCAGGCCCTCCGGACGGGTGGCCTTCAGCGACACCCGCTCCGGGGGCAGGCCCAGGACCTCCGCCAGGTTCCTCCGCATCTCCTCCCGCCTCGGCGCGACGGCGGGACGGGCCGCGATCACGGTCACGTCGCACGAGGCCGGCCGGAGCCCCCCCTCCGCCAGCGAGGCCACCACCCGGGCCAGCAGCTCGAGGCCGGCGATCCCGGCGACGGCGGGGTCGGTGTCCGGGAACCGCTCCCCGAGGTCTCCGCGGGCGGCGGCCCCCAGGAGCGCGTCGGCCACCGCGTGGCTCACGGCGTCGCCGTCGGAGTGCCCGGCGAGCCCGGGCTCCCCCTCGAACCGGACCCCGGCCAGCAGGAGCGGCCGGGACGGGTCGGGGGGATGGAGGTCGAAGCCCAGGCCGACCCGCGGCTCGCTCACCCCGGTCGCTCCGCGCCGGTCGGGCCGCCCCTGGTCGCGGCCAGGAACTCGGCGTGGGCCAGGTCCTCGAGCGTCGTCACCTTGCGGCTCGCGGGGTCGCCCGGGATGAGCCGGATCCGGTACCCCGCCCACTCCAGGCAGGCGGCGTCATCGGAGAAGTCCTTCCCCGCGGCCAGGGCCCGGGCGTGGGCGTCCCGGAGGGCCTCCGCCCGGAAGGCCTGGGGCGTCTGCGCCAGCACCAGCCGCTCCCGGGGCATCGTCTCGGCCACCCAGCCCCGCTCCACGAGCTTGACCGTGTCGACGACCGGGAGGGCGGGGACGACGCCGTGGGCCTCGGGCTCGGCGGCCAGCGCCTCCAGGACCGCCTCGAACAGGTCCGACGGAGCGAAGGGGCGAGCCGCGTCGTGGCAGACGATCGCCTCGACGTCCGCCGGGACGGCGTGGAGCGCGAGCCGCACCGACCCGTGGCGGGTGGTCCCCCCGGCCACGACCGCGACCGGCTTCGGCAGGTCGGCCAGGAGCCCACGGGCCCTCCCCTCCTCCCCCTCCGGGACGGCGACGACGAGGGAGGCCACCGAGCGGGCGGCCGCGGCCGCCTGGGCCGCGATCCGCAGGAGGGGGCGTCCCCCGATCTCCAGGAACGCCTTCGGCTCCGCCCGGCCCAGGCGTTCGCCGGCCCCGGCCGCCAGGACGATCGTCGCCGCGTTCACGGCCGCTCGGCCACCCGGGCGAAGACCATCCGCCCGGTCGCGGTCTGGATCACGTTCTTCACCAGGACCGGCACCTCCTCGCCGATCCGGTCGCCCGCCTGTTCCACGACGACCATCGTCCCGTCCTCGAGGTACCCGACGCCCTGACCGTGCTCCCTCCCCTCCTTCACCAGGCGGACCGAGACCTCGTCCCCCGGGGAGAAGGGGGGGCGGAAGGCCGACGCCAGCGCGTGGATCCTCCGCACCGGCACGGAGAGGGCCTCCGCCACCTTGGCCAGGTTGGCGTCCACGGTGACGAGCGCCGCCCCCCGTTCCCGGGCCAGCCGGACCAGGGCGGCGTCCACGTCGCTCACCCCCGCCTCCTCGACGACCACGACGTCCACGGCCGGCGCCCGCTGGAGCGTGGAGAGGACGTCCAGCCCCCGCCGGCCGCGGGAACGCCGGTTGGGATCCGAGGAGTCCGCCACGGCCTGCAGCTCGCGGAGGACGCCCTCGTGCACGAGGACGGTGCCCGACAGGAACCCCGTCGCGACCAGGTCGGCCACCCGCCCGTCGATCAGCGCGCTCGTGTCGATCACGCTGATCTCCCCCCGGGCGGAGCCCGCGGCCCGGGGCTTCAGCCCGAACAGCGCGAACAGCTCCTCGTGCTTGGCCCGGGCCATGCGGAAGCCGAGCGAGGACATCGTGAGGTACAGGAACAGCACGACGGGCCAGGACGCGACGGCCGGGAGCCCGACGAAGAGCAACGGGAGCGAGAGGAGCGATGCCAGGACGAGCCCCACGATCAGCCCCGCGGTCCCCGCCGCCATCTCCGCCGCCGGGGCCCTGCGCAGCTCCCCCTCCAGGCCGCGGACCGTGCGCACCGTGAGCCGACCCATGATCCCGCCCACCACGAAGCCCACCGCCGATCCCAGGAACACGAAGAGCAGGATCCGCCCCGTGCCCTGGGGGCCGGTCTGCGTGGCGATCTGGTACCCGGCCGTGCCGAGGAGCGCCACGAAGATCAGCCGGACGCCCTCGACGAGGGGTCCCCGGGGAGCGCCCCGGGTCTCGGCCCCATCGGTCATGGCGCTACGCTGCCGCCTGGGGGGGCCGACCGCAAGGACCCGCGCCGGGTCGAGCGCGAGGTCAGATCTCGGCCGCGATCCTGGGGCCGTGGGCCTCCTCCAGGACCTTGTCGATCATGGCCTCGGCCTCCTCCTCGGAGACGCCGGCCGCGTAGGAGAGCTCCGAGATCAGGATCTGTCGGGCCTTGAGGACCATGCGCTTCTCGCCGGCCGAGAGCCCCTTCTCCCGCTCCCGGATCGAGAGGTTCCGCAGGACCTCGGCGACCTGGTAGGGATCGCCCGAGTGGAGCTTCTCCATGTTGTTCTTGAAGCGACGGCTCCAGTTGGCCGCCATCTTCGTCTCGTCCTCCCGGAGGACCGCCAGGATCTTCTTGATCTCGTTCTTGCTGACGCAGGGGCGGAGGCCGACCTCCTCGGTGCTGTCCACCGGGACCATCAGCGTGAGGTCGCCGTAGGCCACCCGGAGCACGAGGTACTTCCTCCGCTCCCCGAAGAACTCGCGGACCTTGAGCTCTTCGATCACTGCCGCGCCGTGCTCGGGATGCACTACGGTTTCGCCCTTGCGGAACACTTGACCCCCTTGCGAAGCCGGTCCCCTCGGGATGACGTTCCCAAGGGTAGCACGCGGAGTGCCCGCTCGCAAATCAAAAGCGCAGGTCAGAGGGCATGTGTCGCCGTCCGGGGCCGCCGCGCGCCCCCGCCCGTCCGCCCCCCTCCAACGCCCACCCGAGCGCCGCCGCCACGTGGGCCGCCGGCACGATCCGGACCCCCGGGGATCGGGGTGGGGGGTGGCCCGCCGGGACCACCACCGCCCGGCACCCCGCCTCCCGGGCGGCGGCCACCCGGGCCTCCATCGCGGCCACGGGTCGCAGCCCCCCCGTGAGCCCCACCTCGCCCACGAACGCCGTCCCGGGCGGGGGAGGAACGCCGCATGCCGCCGATGCCACGGCCGCCGCGATGGCCAGGTCGCAGCCCGGGTCGTCGACCTGGAACCCCCCGGAGGACGCGCCGTAGACATCGGACCTCCCCAGGCGGATCCCGGCCACCCGGTCCACGACCGCCGCCACCAGCTGGAACCTCCGGGCGTCGAGTCCGGTGGCCACCCGTCGGCCGGAGCCCTCCTCCGGTCCGACCAGGGCCTGGACCTCGACGGCGAGCGCCCGGCGCCCCGCCCGGGGGAGCGCCACCGCCGCCCCCGCCTCGCGGTCCTTCGACAGCAGCAGGCCCGTGGGGTCGATCTCCCGGAGCCCGGCGGCGCCCATCTCGAACCAGGCGCCCTCGCCCTCCGGCCCGAACCGGTTCTTCCCCCCGACCAACACCCGGAGCCCCGAGCCGGCGTCGCCGCCGAAGGAGAGGACCACGTCGACCGCGTGCTCCAGCGTGCGGGGTCCGGCCAGGTCCCCCTCCTTCGTGACGTGGCCCGTGACCAGCACGGCCAC
>DATLZP010000363.1:0-8031 GCA_035573935.1 Actinomycetota bacterium | reverse complement strand
CCCCGGCGGGGCGATGATCCTGTTCCACCCGGTGCCCTGGGAGTTCCACCAGGTCCACCATCCGAGCTACGTGGACTTCTTCGAGGAGGTCTTGGCGGAGACGACCGACCCCTCGACGATCCAGTCGAAGTACGAGGAGCGGTACGCGACCGACCCCTGGTACGTCCACCTGTACCGGACGAGCCACGCGTACCACGGGGTGCACCCCTTCTACATGTGGTACTGGGGGGCCCACGCCCTGGACTACCTGGGCGACGTGATCTTCGTGGGGGGGGACCCCCGGACCTGCGGCCGGATGGGGTTCCGCACGGCGAGCACGCTCCGCGACGCCCTGGAGATGGCGAGCGACCGGGTGGGGCGGAGCCCACGGATCACGTACTTCCACTGTCCGCCGCTCGCGCTGGCGGAGGTGCGCTGAGATGGCGTCCCTCCTCGACGACGTCCGGGAGCTGGCCCGGGGGTTCCGCTGGGGGCGCCGGCCCCTGGTGCCCCGCTCGGCCCTGGCCCACGCCGAGCCCCCGGAGGCCGGACGGTTCCCCACGGCCTGGGCCCGGACCCCCGTGGCCAAGGCGGTCCGGGAGGCGATCCTGACCGTCGGCCTGAGGCCGCTCGTGTGGAACGAGACCGCCCCCCGGGTCTTCGGGCTGGACAACCTGGAGGGGCTGGAGGGGCCCGTCCTCTTCGTCTCGAACCACACGAGCCACCTCGACGCCACGCTGATCCTCATCACGCTCCCCCGCCGGTGGCGGGAGCGGACGGCGACCGGGGCGGCCGCCGACTACTTCTTCGACACGTGGTGGAAGTCGATCGCCACCGCCCTCGTGTACAACGCGTTCCCCATCGACCGGAGCGGCCGGGGGCGGGGGACGGCCAGCGCGCGGCAGATGCTCGCCGACGGGTGGAGCCTGATCGTCTTCCCCGAGGGGACGCGGTCCCCGGACGGGTGGGTCCAGCGGTTCCGGACCGGCGCCGCCCGGCTGGCCATCGAGCACCGGGTGCCCGTGGTGCCGATCGCGATCCGGGGGGCGTTCGCGGCGATGCCTCGGGGCCGGTCCTGGCCCCGCCCCGGCCGCCTCCCCATCTCGGTCCGCTACGGCGAACCCATCCTCCCCCGGGAGGGCGAGGACCACCGGGCGCTCACCCAGCGGATGTACCAGGCCGTGGCGGCCCTCTTCGACGAGGACCGCAGCACGTGGTGGGAGGCGCAGGTCCGGGCGGCCCGGGGCGAGACCCCCTCGCTCTCCGGGCCGGCCGGTCCCCGGTGGATCCGGGTCTGGGAGGCCTACCGCCCCCTCCCCCGCCGCGGTCCCCGGCCCACCTGGGGGAGGCGGTGAGGCCGTGTCCCGCACGGGGGGCGAGCGGCGACGGCGGCACCTGATCGAGGAGGCCATCCGGCTCTTCGGGCGGCAGGGCTACCACGGCACGAGCCTGGAGCAGGTGGCCTCGGCGGTGGGGGTCCGCAAGCAGACGCTCCTGTACTACTTCCCGACCAAGGAGGCGCTCCTCGAGGCCTGCCTGGCGGCCGCCGCCGAGCGGCTGGTGGAGGTGCTGAACGAGGCCCTGGCCGACGCGGAGACCTACTGGGAGCGGGCGGAGGCGGTGATCCACGCCGTGTTCCGCCTGGCCGAGGAGTGGCCGGAGTTCCCGGCGTTCGTCCGGGAGGCGGGGCGGCTGGGGCCGGAGGCGTTCGAGCGGTTCATGGCCGTCCTCGACCCGCTGCGCCGCCGGGCCATCGCGTTCCTCGAGGCCGGGATGGCCGAGGGGGAGATCCGCCGGCAGGACCCCGCGCTGCTCCTGTTCACGCTCTACACGGCCGTGGTGGGCTCGCTCACCGAGGCCAGCGTGCTGCGGGCGGTGGTGGGGGAGGGGAAGGGCCGGGCCTCCCTCCGCCGCCGGGAGCGCGAGGTCGTGGCCTTCGTGCGGAACGCGCTCACGCCCCCGGACCGGGCCGCGGCGCCCGGCCGCCGCTGACGCGATGGCCGTGCACGTGATCCGCGTCTACCGGGAGGAGGCCCGCCGGGCACCTCGCCCCCGGTTCCTGGTGGACCGGGTCTGGCCCCGCGGCGTGTCGCGGGACGCGTTGCGGCCCGATGGTTGGCTCCGGGAGGCCGCCCCCAGCGACGAGCTCCGTCGGTGGTTCGGCCACGATCCAAAGCGGTGGGAGGGGTTCAAACGGCGGTACTTCGCCGAGCTCGACGCGCGGCCCGAGGCCTGGCGGCCGCTCCTCGAGGCAGCCCGGGAGGGCGACGTGACGCTGCTGTTCGGGGCCCGGGACGAGGAGCGCAACAACGCCGTCGCCCTCCGCGAGTACCTGGAGCGGAAGCTCCGGAGGAGGCGGCGGCGCTAGGAGGCCCCCGGCGGCGCGCGCCAGGCCGGCGTGTAGTCGTTCGCCGGGTCGTCGGTGAGGTTCCGCTCGTGGTTGCCGTCCGCCCGCATCACGTAGATCTCGTAGTTCCCGTCCCGGAGCGAGGTGAACGCGATGAACCGCCCGTCGGGCGACCAGGCGGGGTTCAGGTCCAGGCCCGGCGCGTGGGTGAGCCGCTCCCGGTGCGAGCCGTCCGCGTCCATCACGTAGATGTCGTAGTCGCCCTCCCCCTCCACGTTCGAGGAGAACGCGATCCGGGTCCCGTCCGGCGACCAGGCCGGATCGCCGTTGTAGGAGCGGCCCGAGGTCAGCTGCCGGATCCTCCCCGTGGCCACGTCCAGCACGAACAGGTGCCGCTCGCAGTCCGGGGCGTTCGGCGAGCACAGGAGGTCCTCCTTGCTGGTGAACAGGAGCTCGGAGCCGTCCGGCGACCACTCCGGGGTGAGGTCGGCCAGCTCGTCCACCGTGAGCGGCACCCGCTGCCCGGACAGCCGGTGGACGGCCCAGATCTCGGGGATCCCGGTCTCGTCGGACTCGAAGGCGATCGTCGTGCCGTCCGGCGACCAGGCCGGCGACGCCTCCCGGGTCGGGGTGTCGGTGAGCCGATCCAGGCCGTCCGGGCCGAGCACGTAGAGGTCGAAGTTCGGGTCGGAGAGCCCGCCGTCCGCCTCCACGAAGACGAGGCTGGCGCCGTCGGGTGACCACGCCGGGTGGAGCTTCGCCCCCCGGCCGCCGGTGATCTGCACGACGTTCCCCCCGTCGGCGTCCATCGCGTAGAGCTGGACCCCATCGGCTCGGGCGGAGACGAAGGCGAGCTCGCCCCGGACCTCCTCCATCGGCACGAGGGCCTCGACCGCGGGGCCCGAGGCGCTCGGCGGGGGGGTCGGGGTGGCGGGGGAGGGAGCCTCCGGTCCCCGGCCCCCGGTGCACCCCACCGCGATCAGCGCGAGGAGGGGGAGGAGCGGCCGCATCGCGGCCCAGCATACGGTCGGGCGGGTGGGCAGGGCAGCCCCGGGGCCGGGCTCAGGAGTAGAACTCGACGACCAGCCGCTCCTCGACCGGGACGGGGAGCGGCACCTCGTCCCGCTCCGGGTACCGGGAGAGCGTGCCCTGCAACAGCTCCGCGTTCCGGTACAGGTAGGGAGGCGGCTCGGGCGAGAGCTCCACCGCCTCGCGGACCGACAGGAGGTTGCGCCCCCGCTCCGTGAGCTCGATCGTCTGGCCCGGCCGGACCTGGAAGCTCGGCACGTCCACCCGCCGTCCGTCCACGCGGACGTGGCCGTGGGAGACGAGCTGCCGGGCCTGGCGCTGCGTGAGGGCGAACCCCAGGCGCAGGACCACGGCGTCCAGGCGGGTCTCGAGCTGACGGATCAGCTCCTCGCCGGTGACGCCGGTCCGTCGGCTGGCCCGGTCGTAGTAGCGGCGCATCTGGCGCTCGGAGACCCCGTAGATGGCCCGCAGTTTCTGCTTCTCGAGCAGCCGCATCTGGTACTCGGAGATGCGCTTGCGCCCCCGCCCGTGCTGGCCGGGGGGGAAGGGACGCTTGGCGGCGGGGCAGTTCGGCCGCCCGCAGAGGGGCTGGCCGATCCGCCGGCACATGCGATGACGGGGTCCGAGCTTGTCCATGCGGCCACCCAGCGTACCAAGGCCGGCCCGGGGCGGAGGCCCGGCCGGCGGCGGTAGGCTTCGGCCCGGACGGGGGATCGGTGCGGGAGGAGCGGAAGACCGTCACCGCGGTGTTCGCCGACCTCGTCGGGTCCACGGCGCTCGCGGAGCGGCTCGAGCCCGAGGAGGTCAAGCTCATCGTGGGCGAGGCGGTCTCCCGCGTGATCCGCGCCGTCGAGGCGTTCGGCGGGACCGTGAAGGACCTCGCCGGCGACGGCGTCCTCGCCCTGTTCGGCGCGCCGGCGGCCCACGAGGACGATCCCGAGCGCGCGGTCCGCGCCGCCCTGCGGGTGCTCGAGGACCTCGGGACCTACGCGGGGGAGGTGCAGCGAGGGTGGGGCGTGGAGGGGTTCGGTATCCGGATCGGGGTCCAGACCGGCCGGGTCGTGGTCGGTCCCGTGGGGGCGGGCAGCCGGGTGGAGCTGGGCGCGGTGGGCGACGCGGTGAACACGGCGGCCCGCCTCCAGGCGGCGGCCGAGCCCGGGCAGGCGCTGATCGGCGAGGAGACGTTCCGTCTCGTGGAGCCCCTGTTCGAGTGGGGGGAGCGCCGAGCGCTCCACCTGAAGGGGAAGCGATCCCCGGTCGCCGCCCGACCGGTCCTCGCGGCGCGGCCGGCGGCGGCCCGGGCGGGGCGAGGGTTCCAGGCCCGGCTCGTGGGCCGGGAGCGCGAGCTGGCCGTCGTCCGGGAGCGGGTCGACGCGCTCCTCACCGGGGCCGGGGAGATCCTATACGTCGTCGGGGAGCCGGGGATCGGCAAGAGCCGCCTCCTGGCCGAGGCGCGCGCCATCGCCGAGGGGGCGCCCGCTCCCCGGGGGCGGCTCCGATGGCTGGAGGGTCGGTGCGCCTCGTACGGCGAGTCGATCCCCTACTTCCCGTTCCGGGACCTCCTCCGGGGGTGGCTGGGAGCGACGCCCGACCAGCCCGAGTTGCGGCTCCGGGTGACCCTGCTCCGAGCGCTGGAGGAGCTGTTCGGCGATCGGACCGGCGAGGTGGCGCCGTACCTCGCGGCGCTCCTGGGCCTGCCGTCCGAGCCGGAGGGGGCGGCCCGTCTCGCGGAGCTGTCGCCGGAGGCGCTGCAGTACCGCACGTTCGAGGTCGTGCGCCTCCTCCTCCGCCGTCTGGCGGAGGACGGGCCCGTGGTGGTGGCGGTGGAGGACCTGCACTGGGCCGACGCGACGTCGCTGCAGCTCGTGGAGGCGTTGTTCGCCGACACCGAGGAGGCCGCGATCCTGCTGCTGCTCACCCAGCGGTCGGAGCGGGACCATCCGTCCTGGCGTGTGAAGGAGGAGGCGGCCCGGAGCTTCCCGCACCGCACCGTCGAGCTGGGGCTGGAGCCGCTCACCGGCGAGGCCGACCGGGAGCTGCTGCACGCGCTGGCCGGGCCGGGGACCCTGCCGGCCGAGATGGAGGCCCGGCTCCTCGCCTCGGCCGAGGGCAACCCGTTCTTCCTCGAGGAGCTGGTGCGCTCGCTGGTCGACGGCGGCGCGCTGGTCCGGGAGGGGGACGGGTGGCGGTTCGACCACGCGGTCGACGTGGACGTCCCCCCGACGGTGGAGAAGGTGATCCTGGCCCGGATCGACCGGCTCGCGCCGCCGGAGCGCGGCGTCCTGACGGCGGCGTCGGCCCTCGGCCGCCAGTTCGGGCTCCCGCTGCTGGAGGCCGTGGCGCCGGACGGCGGCTCGGTGCGCCGCTCCCTCGTGGCGCTCCAACGGTTGGACCTCGTCCGGGAGGAGCGGCGGTGGCCCGAGCCCGAGTTCCGCTTCAAGCACGCGCTGATCCAGGAGGCCGCCTACCGCACGCTGGTCGGCGAGCACCGGCGACGGCTCCACCGACGGGCCGCGGAATGGCTCGAGGAGCGGGGGGGCGAGGGGGAGGACGTCACCGAGCTCCTCGCCCACCACTGGCTGGCCGCCGAGGACGAGGATCGGGCGGTCCGCTACCTGGCGCTCGCCGGGGACCGCGCCCGCCAGGAGTACGCGCTGGACGAGGCGATCGCCCACTACCGCGAACTGCTGCCGCTGCTCGAGCGGCGGGGCGAGGAACGCGCGATCGCGCTCGTGTTGTTCAAGCTGGCGCTCGCCCTGCACATGTCCCTGCGGTTCGCGGAGGCGAACGAGGCGTACCAGCGGGCGTTCGAGCACTGGGTGCCTCCGACGCCGGCGGTCGCCCCGCCGACGGCGACGCTCCGGGTGGCCACGAGCTACCTGCCGAACGACCCCGACCCCCGCTCGGCGATCGCCTGGCCCAACATCCAGCTCTGCATGCAGCTGTTCGACCGGCTGGTGGAGGCGTGGCCGGAGCGCACGATCGTCCCGTCGCTCGCGGAACGGTGGGAGATCCTGGACGACGGCCTCCGCTACGTGTTCCACCTCCGGGAGGGCCTGCGGTGGTCCGACGGGGAGCCGCTCACGGCCCACGACGTGGAGTTCGGGATCAAGCGGGTGCTCGACCCCGACGCGCCCGGCTCCTCGGTCGCGATCTACTTCGTGCTGGAGAACGGCCAGGACTACTACCTGCGCCGGAACCGTGACGCCGACCGGATCGGGGTCCGGGCCCTCGACGACCGCACCGTGGAGTTCCGGCTCGTCGCCCCGGCCCCGTACTTCATGAGCGTGATGAACCGCCCCGATGCGGGACCCCAGCCCCGGCACGCGATCGAGGCGTTCGGCGACGGGTGGACGGACCCCGCCCGGCAGGTCGTCTCCGGGCCCTTCCGCGTGACGGCCGGGGACGATGCGTCCCTCACCCTGGAGCGCCGGGACGTGACCGGCATCGGACGGTCGGGGAACGTCGCCCGCCTGGAGTACGTGCGCTCCGAGGTCGGGGCCTCGCTGCGGGCCTACGCCCGCGACGAGCTGGACCTGATCCTGATCCGGTACACGCCCCGCCTGGCGGACCTCGTGCCGTCCGACGCGCCGGACGCCCGCCTGGGTCCCGCGGCGTGGTCGGGGTACCTGTCGTTCGACCACAGCCATCCCGCGACCTCGAACCTCGACCTGCGGAAGGCGCTGGCCCACGCGATCGACCGGTCCAGGCTGGCCGGGGAGATGCCGGTGAACATGATCGTGGCCACGGGGGGCATCGTGCCCCCGGCCCTCCAGGGCCACACCCCCGACATCGCGCTGCGGTTCGACCCGGCCCTCGCCCGCGAGCACCTCCGTCGGTCGGGGATCGGGGGCGGCCTGCGGCTGGGCGTCCTGGACCGCGACGTCCCGCTCGTCCGCCCCGTCCTCGACGCCTGGCGGGAGGTGCTGGACCTCGACGTCGACCTCCACGTCTGGACGCTCGGGGAAGCGATCACCGTCACCCGGCCCTGGGACGTGGCGCCGATCGTCATGACCGGCTGGCTGCCCGGCTACCCGGATCCCGAGTACTACCTGCGGCTGCTGTTCCAGTCCGATAGCCGGACGAACGAGGGAGGGTTCTCCTCGCCGGCGTTCGACGACCTGATCGAACGGGCCCGCCAGGACCGGAGCGACCGGTCCCGGCTGGAGCTGTTCCACGCCGCGGACCGGATGGCCGTCGTGGAGGAGGTGGCCTGCATCCCGCTCGTCTACGGCCGGAGCCTGGCGATCGTGAAGCCCTGGGTCGCGGGGTGGTGGGAGTTCGGGAAGTCCTGCGCCTCCTTCGCCGATCTCGCCGTGGCCGAGGGCTCACCCGGCCGCCGGGGCTGACATCATCTCCGCCGTGGGACCCGACGAGATCTTCCGGCTGATCGTGAAGGCGGACGACGCGGTGAAGTACGCGAGGGCCGGCACGCTCGCCGCGCGGGTGGACCGGGCCCGCCGGCTCCTCCTGCAGGCCCGCCAGGAGGCGGAGGCGATCGGCAACGACGCGCTCGTCGCGCTGGCCGACCAGCGGCTGGCCGATCTCGAGTCCCTGCAGTGACGGGGGGGCCGCCCGCTCAGCCGGGACGGCCCGCCCCCACGAAGTTCTCCCACATCACCTCGCGGACCGCGACGACCGCCCCGGAGTGGGGCGCGTCGATCATCCGCCCCCCG